>URIJ01000016.1 GCA_900547835.1 uncultured Collinsella sp. | reverse complement strand
GTGTAGGGAAAGAGTGTAGATCTCGGTGGTCGCCGTATCATTAAAAAAAAAACAGCTGCTCAATATTTTCCGACATATAACTCCTTAACAAACCTTTTAACCAACCAAGGAAACGGCTTTCCCAGGTGCCCGAGGTTGCCGTGAAAGATGAGCGCCGCATACTTTGGTAGCAAGCGACGGTTTGAACGGCAAGATCGGGTGCCTGGGGAAACCGCCGGGACGGATAGCCCTAAATGGTTTCCAAGAAAGCCTCAATCCTGGTTTGCAGCTGGCCTGCGTCCTCGCCGGCGTAGTCGGTGGTGATATGCATAAACGGAATGCCCGCCTCCTCGGCGGCCTTCTCCACGGCAAACGACTCCATCTCGTAGAGCGTGCAGAACTGCAGGGCCACGTCGACGATGCCGTCGGCATGCAGGTCCTTGGCCATCTGGACAATGTCCTTCATACGCTGGTCGTTGGGCGTAAAGACGGCGCAGTTGATCTTAAAGTAGCGCTCGGCGATAGCATCGAGCATCTCGTCAACCGTCTCACCAGACTCATCGACCAAGTCCTTGTAATAGCGCGAACCCGTGCAGGACTCCTCGCCCACCACAACGCCGCCGGCCTTCTCGATGAGGTTGAACAGCTTCCAGTTGGGCACGGCCATGGGCGTACCGGTGTACAGGATGCGCTTGGTCCCCTTGGGTGCCACGCCCTCGCCGGCCTCGACACGCTGCTCGCACTCAGCCGCCATATCATTAATGGCGCCGGTCAGACGCGGCGTGTCGTCCATAAAGGCGGCCTGAACGGTCAGCAGGCTGTCGAGACCGCTAATGGGCGCTGGGTCGGCAGCGCGCGTGGCAGCGAGGCGCTGCAGGGCGCGACGCTTCTCATTGACGGCGTGGATGGCGGCCTTCAGACGCTCGGGCGTGATCTTGACGCCGCACTCTTCCTCGATCTTGGCGGCGAGCTTCTTGACCTCGGCCTTCCAGGTCACGAGCGTCGACTCGTCGTGCACGTTGGGAATATCCATGACGTACATGTTCTTTTGCGTGGCAAAGAACTCGTAGGCCTTCTTCTTGCCATCGCAGGTGTTCTCGCCTACCACCAAGTCACTCGACTCAATGTAGGGGCAGACCTCGCCCAGCTTAAAGCCGGCAAAGCTCTTGATAAGCGGACAGGTGTTGCGCGGCAGGTGCTCCTCGACCTTATCGGTTGCCCAATCGGCACCCGAGCACAGGCCCACGGGGATGCCGTCACAGGCAAGCACGATCTCCTCGGGCACGTACACGCAGAACGAACCGACGATCTTGGTGGCCTCGCCGGCCTCCTTCTTGTCGAGCATCTCCTTAATACGGCCGCTGTGGATGTTGGTGGCCACAAAGTCCAGGTAGGCCGTGGACTTGGGGCGATTGCTCTGCGTCAAGAACAAATCGCCGTACATCTGGCCCACGGCGCCCAGCAGCATGTCGTGGTCGGCAAGATTCATGCCGAGGCTCTCCCACATCGGATGAAAATCAAATTCTTCAGCCATGACGGTTCCCCTCTCGAACCAAAAACGGATAACGGCGTTATCGATGCACGACGGACGGCGATTGCCCGGTCGTGCTCAAACCCGGAATTTTGGGGAACCTGCCTTGCGGTCGATTATTTAGTTGCGCGTCGTCTCTCCCGGAGCCGTGAACATACCTGCTCATATGCGACTCCGAGCCGTATACAGGGCGCGCGCGGCAACGCGGCGAATGTATGTCGTCTGCGGCATGTGCGCACCCTCCTCTACAAGTTGAGGTCAACTATATCAACGGTCGTCGACCATGCGAACACCGTTGACATTCGTACGACAGCGTCGTGTGCCGTCGTTTAATAAATAATTATCTTGATTGATAAGAGTTTGTCATCCCTCATTTGGCGAACGGCAAAAACAAAGCCGCGGAGGCTTATATTCCCCGACGGCATTACCCGGCGCTATCGACAAACCAAATGGATCCTGCTGGCATCAAAATGCATGCGCAGCGTCTCGCCTGCTTGCGGCAACTCGTCGACAGGTATGCCCACCTTGTTGACCTTCCACTGCAAACGCGTGGGCGCATCGGCACGCGGCACATCCAGCAGAACCAGGCGCTCAAAACGCGAATCGCTCACGCGGGCCACATGCAGATCGTAGCTGTTACGACCGCGCTCAGCGCGGTTGTCCACATGGAAGTAGCTCGCACGAATACCCAGGTACGCCACGTTATCGGGAATCTCGCGACCCACGTTAAAGGTCATGCCCCAGTCGAGGGCCTCAACTTCTTCGTCGCCGATCTTGCGCGCGCGGCTCGTATTCTTACAGCCCGTTAGGCGCAGCGCCGCCAACGTCTGAGGGCGGCGGACCACGTCCTCAACGGAGCCGATCTCCTCAACATGCCCGTCGTGCATCACGCAGATGTGCTGGCATAGGCGGCAAGCTTCGTCGATGTCGTGGCTCACGTAGAGCACGGTGCGGTTGCATACATCGAACAGGTCGAGCATGTTCTGTTCGAGGGCGCTCTTAAGATAGGAATCGAGTGCGCTCATGGGCTCGTCGAACATAAAAATGCCCGGATGCGCCGCCACCATGCGTGCAAGCGCCACACGTTGCTGCTGACCGCCCGAGAGTCGCGCGGGATAGCGGTCGGCAAAATCGGCCAGACCGAAGATACCCAGGTAGCGCTCGGCAAGTTGTCTGCGCGCTGCGGCGTCGCCTGCACCCTCAACGCCGGCACACACGTTATCGGCCACCGTCATATTAGGAAACAGCTGATAGTTTTGAAACATCAGGGCGCTTTTTCGCTCCTGGGGCGAAAGGTTGATGCCCGTCGCCGAGTCAAAAAAGGTCACGCCGTTGACGACGATCTTGCCCTCGTCGGGCGTCTCCACACCGGCGATGCAGCGCAGTGTGCAGCTCTTGCCGCAACCCGAGGCGCCCAGCAGCGCCACACGCTCCTCGCCGGCCTCAAGCTGCATGTCGAGCACAAACCCGGGATAACGTTTCTTAATATCCAAAACGAGCGACATGATTTATCGACCTCCCTGCGGTGCTACGTCATCGCGCATGAGCTCGGCCAGCGCCTCGCGATCGATACGCAGCGCATCGCCGCCGACTGGGTCGAGTGAATCGGTCTGGCCGCCCAGCTGCTTGGCCTGCTTGCGCTCCGCGCGGGACAGGCCGCGCTCGCGATACTTTTGCGAATGCGCCGTGTACATGTTGATGAATAGGATGACCAGGAAACTGAACACGATAACGATGGCGACCCAAAAGAGGGCCACCGACGTGTTGCCGCCCATCCACTCAAAGTAGATGGCGATGGGGATGGTCTGGGTAATGCCGGCGTAGTTGCCCGCAAAGAACAGGGTGCAGCCAAACTCGCCCATGGCACGCGCGAAGGCAAGCACCGCGCCGGCGGCGATGGAGGGCCAGCCGAGCGGCATCATGAGCTTGGCAAAGATGCGACGCTCGGACCATCCCAGGGTTCGTGCGGCGTCGAGCATCTGCGTGTCGAGACTCTCGAAGGCTCCAAGCGCCGTGCGGTAAACCAGCGGAAACGACACAACGACGGCCGAAATGACCGCCGCAGGCCAGGTAAAGACGATCGAGATGCCGTGCGCGATGAGCCACTGGCCCACCCCGGTCGAGCGGCCAAACAGCATGAGGAGCAGAAAGCCGCAGACCGTGGGCGGCAGCACCATAGGAATCGTAAAGACCGAATCGAGCAGGCCCTTGATGCGACTCGAGGTACCCATAGTCTTCCACGCGGCAAACAGGCCCAGCGCAAAGGAGATCAGCAGGGCAAGGCCGCTCGTTTTAATGGACACCCAAAACGGGCGATAGTCGATGTCGCCCAAAAAGGAGGCCAGAGAGGTCAAGGGGCCCTGCTCATCCCGCAACACGACAGACGATGCCTCCACCATTTGAGCGCTATCAAGCCAACGCGCACCGCCCTTGGCATCACCCGAGGCTGACGCAATCACCACATAGCGGTCCCCATCCGCACCGCGCTCGTCAAAGCCATAGGTATACCCGCCGGCATCAAACGTTGTTTCCGCCGTGACATACCAAGGAAGATCCACGTCCCCTAGCTGCGCACCTCCCATGCAGTTTGCGCTGTCGAGCTCGCAGACGAGGGCCTTGAGACCCGATACGCACTCGTTATCCTGCGGATCCAATCCATACTTCTCGACCGCCTTGGGCGATAGCCACACCACAACGCGATCGGCAGCGGGCACCACTACAAGGTCCACGTCCTCGTCAACGGGAAACCGGTAGCCCTCAGGCTGGCCCTCCATGGCACGAGCGGTCCCCTTGGCCAACCGCTCAAAACCCTCGATCCCATAGGAAAGCCCATGAGCGGTCGCAGCAACCTGGGCCCCGTCCTCAGCGTCCCCAGCAAACGCAAATCCCGGCACCCAGCAAAGCACGAAGGTCAAAGCACAGGCGACAAGCACGCGGAATCTATTAAGCACGAAAAGCTCCAAGCGAATACAAGGACGGAGTGAAACACAAAACGATGGAATTATCGCGCCAAGCCGCACTACGCGGAAAGCTCAAAGCCGTATTTGGCCCAAATCTTCTGAGCCTTCTTGTTGGTCAGACAGAAGTCGATAAACGCCTTGGCCTCGTCGGCGTGCTCGGAGCTCTCGGCAACGGCGCCCGGGTACACGATGGGCTTGTGCGAATCCTCGGGGCACACGAAGGCCTCCTCGATGCCGTCGTAGCGGAAGATATCGGAGCTGTAGACAAAACCGGCCACGCAGTCGCCTGTGGACACATAGGCGGCGGCGGTACCAACTTTGTCGGCCAGGGCCACCTTGTCGGCAATCTCGGGAGCATACTCGCCGTCGTCACCCTCGGTGCCGGTGTAGAGGCCCACGGAGGCCAGGGCCTGGTTGGCGTACTTGCCGGCGGGAACGGTCTTGGCGTCGCCGATGGCGATCTTGCCGTCCAGGTTCGCGACGTCGGTGATGGCCTCGACCTTGGTGTCGGAGCCCTCGGCGCGAATGATCACGAGATCGTTGACGAACATATCCTCACGGGTGTCGGCGTCGACGAGCTCGGCGGCCTCGGCGTCGTCCATGGTGCCCTTGGAGGCGGTGATGAGCACGTCGACCGTGGCGCCAGCACGCATCTGCTCAACGAGGTCGCCGGAGGCCTTAAACTGCGTGTCGGCAAAGGTGGTGCCGGTCTGGTCGGTGTAGAGCTCCTGAACCTCGGGCAGAGCCTTCTCGAGCGAGTTGGCGGCAAAGACCTGCAGCTCGACAGCCTTCTTCTTAGAGGAAGACTTGGCGGAGCCGGCATCGGAACCAGCGGGCTCGGACGTCTTGTTGCCCGAGCAGCCAGCAAGGCCAAAGCCGGCGGCAGCGGCAGCAGAAAGCGAGACAAAACCGCGGCGTGAAACCATATCGAACATATTCAACCCTTTCGGACCTTGTGCCCGGGTACCCCACCGCGGGCTTTAAACTGCAATCAGATTATACTTCTACGAGAATAATGATAGTGAGAAATTATTCTCGCCAGAGAATATAGTTTCGAGTTGCCGTGCACCTTGGCGTCGCTTCGGCGGAAAACAAAAGCGGAGCAGCCGTTCTGGTCGCCCCGCCGCAGGTAAACCGCTTAGTTGGTATGTCCGCCGCCCGCCGTCATCTGAGCCGCATGCTCCAGCTGGTCCGCTATGGCCTCCCAGCTTTCGCGGGCGGCCTTTGTAGAACCGGGAAAGTTTACGACAAGTGTATGACCTCGTTGCATGCAAATAGCGCGCGAGAGCATGGCGCGGCGCGTCTTGGTCATCGAGTAGGCACGGATTGCCTCGGCGACACCCGGCACATCACGGTCACAGACGGCACGCGTCGCCTCGGGTGTCACGTCGCGCATCGAAAGACCCGTGCCGCCGCAGGTGAGCACGACATTGGCGTGGCACGCATCGGCAGCTTCCACAATGGCATCACCAATCTCGCTAACGTCGTCGCGCACGACCACATGTGAGGCAACCGTCCATCCCTGCGCCTCGATGAGCTCCTCGAGCGCGGCTCCAGCCTCGTCCTGCGCAAGATCGCGCGTATCCGAGCACGTCACGATCGAAATTTTCAACTCCATAGCGTTCCTCCTATAGCACCGTTCCCTCAGGCAGGTCGACGCGCACGACGTCCACGACGTCGCCCGGCTTGAGCTCACACGGCCCTTCGTCAATACGCAGCAGGCAGTTGGCCCGCTGCATCGTGCCGAGCAGCGCCGAATTCTGCGTCTTGGCCTCGGTCACCAACAACTCACCGGTCTCGGGGTCGCGCAAAACCGTGGCGCGATCGAAGAAGCGTCGGTCCTGGCGCTTCTTCACGCCGTGTGTGAGCGTCGCCTGCTGCACGGGACGCGCACCCTCGGCAAAGCCGCGCATCTTGCGAATCGCCGGGCGGGCGAGCATCTCAAAGCCCACATACGCCGCGGCCGGATTGCCTGAAAGCCCCAGGTAGGGCTTACCCCCGAGCAAGCCAAACGTGATAGCCTTGCCCGGACGCATCGAGATGCGGTCAAACAGCACCTCGCCCTCGCGATGGACCAGTGCCGTCACATAGTCGTAGTCGCCCGCCGAGGCACCGCCGCTCGTAATGACAAAATCGCACTCCTGCACGGCACGATGCACCAGCTCGGCAATCGCCTGCTCATCATCGGGCGCAATGCCGTAGAACACGGGCTCGGCGCCGGCATCGAGTGCCTCGGCCATCAGCGCCGAAGAGTTGGAATCGCGAATCTGACCGCGCGCCGGTACCTTACTCGGTGCGACCAGTTCCGTGCCCAGCGAGATAATGCCCACACGTGGGGCAGCGTGCACCTTCACGCTCGCATATCCGGCGCTTGCCAACAGACCCGCGCCCGCCGGAGCCACGACCTCGCCGGCGTGCATCACAACATCGCCGGCATGGGCCTCCTCGGCGGCAGAGCGAACGTTCTCCCCCACCTTGGCCGGCGCCGAGAACCTCACACGCGAGCCCTCGTTGCCGTCACCGTCAAGCACATCGACGATCTCGTACTTCACAACGGCATCGGCACCTTCGGGTACCGGCGCGCCCGTCATGATGCGGACCGTCTCGCCCGCGCCGATTGCGCCCTCAAACACATGGCCCGCGGCCTCGTGTCCGATAACGTCGAGCGTCACCGGCGCCTCGCCAGATGCCTGCGCCAAGTCCGCCGAGCGCACGGCATATCCGTCCATAGCGCTGTTGGCAAACGGCGAGATGTCGATATCGGCCACCGCGTCCTCGGCCAAGGGAAGACCGGCGGCCTGCCACACGGGAATCTCGATGAGATCCGTCGGAGCAACGTGCGACAGGACAATCGACTGCGCGTCCTCCAGTGGAATGAGTTTCTCTGCCATATGCACCTCTTAATGCCACGGCGCACAACAGGGGCGCCGATTCTTTATGCTTTTCTCAGTATAATCCCCCGATGCACGGCCGCGACTCGGCCTGTACCCGCAAATACACCTGTCGGTTGCAGGCCGCGAAACAGAATGGAAACCAACCCACCGGCTCGTCGCGTTTACCGCGTTTTATAATGCTTGCGTTGCAACCTAAAAGAGGAACGTATGGCTCATAACGACAAAACCGAAAGCGCAAACGAAACGCAGGATCATTCCCAGCCGCTCGACGACGGCGGCTTTTTCTCCCTGAACGACGTCATCATGGCAGGCAGACATCAACTTACCCGCTCCGAGCATCTCTTAGCTGCCGACACGCGCCGCAACGTCCGCAACCTACTCGTGAGCGCCAAGTTGCTCGTGCTCGTCGTCACCGTATCGCTCGCCATGGGCGTTGCCGCTTGGGCGTTTTTGGCCTCGTTGAATATCGCGACTGACTATCGCGAGCACCATGCGTGGATTTACGCGCTGCTTCCCGTTGTGGGCGTTGCCACCGCATGGGTGTACAAAAACCACGGTCTTGCCGCCAAACGCGGTAACAACCTGGTCATCGACTCCGCTCTGGGCACACGCCTCATCCATATGCGCATGGCCGTCCTCACCTTCGTCTGCTCCACGCTCACGCACCTCACCGGCGGATCGGCCGGTCGTGAGGGAGCTGCGGTGCAGATTGGCGGCACCATCGCCAGCAACATCTCGAGCCTCGCCCACCTCAAAAAGCATGACCACCACGACCTCATGCTCGCCGGCATCTCGTCGGCCTTTGGCGCCGTATTCGGTTCGCCCCTTGCCGGAGCTTTCTTTGGCATGGAGATGTGCTTTATCGGCAAGATCGACTACACCGCGGGCATCTACTGCCTGGTCGCCTCGTTTACCGGCTACTTTACATCACTCGCCCTGGGTACCGAGTACGAAGCGAATGTCATCGCCAGCGTTCCCAACATGACACCACGGACGGTTGTCATCGTTGTTATCAGCGCCATTATCTTCGGTCTGACGGCACGCCTCTTTGCCTGGTCAGTTCGAACCGTCAAGAGCCTGTACGGTCGCTTTATCACCAATTACCTCGTTCGCGCACTCATAGGCGCACTCGTGGTTTTGGCCGCCTATGCCCTTCTCGACGCCTGGGACTACGCCGGCCTTTCCACGTGGCTTTCCGGCGCCGGATTTGCCGGCAACACCACCCTGGCAGACGCAGCCATCAAGTTGGTCGTCACAGCGCTTACCCTGGGTGCGGGCTTCCAAGGCGGCGAGGTCACGCCCCTGTTTGGCATCGGTGCGGCGCTCGGCGGCTGGATCGGTTGCCTCGTCGGAATCGACCCCAGTTTTCTGGCGGCTCTCGGCATGCTCGGCGTGTTCTGTGCCGGCCTCAACGTGCCCATCACCACCTGCATGATGGCCATCGACCTGTTCCACGGCACGGCAGCCGGGTTCTTTGTCATCGTGGCCTTTATCAGCTACCTAACTGCCGGACACCGCGGCGTGTACCCCGCCCAGCGCATCATCTCGCCCAAGCGCCGTTCGCTTATTGTGGATGAGGGCGGTACGGTAGCGGATGCTATCGAGCGCCACAACGACCTGATAGAGTAGACGTAAGTATTCGACGTGCAGCCACAATCGGGGGCAATTCGACCTGAGCGCGACCGCACCGTCACGTCATACGCCGGGAGTCGCCCCATGCACGCAACTGATTTTGGCCGCACGCTCATCATCGCCAACCCAGCCGCCCAGTCGGGTGCGGCGCACGAAGTTGCCGAGCGCCTGCAACGCTTTTTGGACATGACTGCACGCGCATCCCAGTTTGACTTGGTGCTAACCGAGCGCATGGGACACGCCAAGGAGCTGGCCGCACAGGCCCAGGGCTATCGCACCGTTATCGCCCTTGGCGGCGACGGCGTGATTCACGAGGTCGTCAACGGGCTTATGACGCAAGAGGAGGACACCCGCCCCGCTCTTGCCATCCTACCCGTGGGCTCTGGCAACGATTTTGCCCAAACGCTCGGCATCGACGATTTCTCCGGTAAGGATTTTGGCGCGCTGCTCACCTGCGAGCTGCAGCGTCAGGACATCGGGCGCATTCGCTGGTGGAGCCCTGCGAGCGGCAGCGGCGAGGCTACCGTTGAGTACTACGACCAGACGCTCTCGGTCGGCATCGATGCCGCCATCGGCCTGGGCACCACCGAGCTGCGCAAAAAGACGGGCCTCGCCGGCGCTCCGCTCTACACCCTATCGGGACTTGAGCAGTTTGGCCTGCGCTATCGCAACTACCCCATGACCATCAGCTTTGATGGCGCGCCCGCCGAGCGCGTGCGGGCGATCATCATGGCAATTCAGCTGGGTCCTACCTATGGCTCGGGCTATCGCATCTGCCCCGATGCCGACCCCTGCGACGGCGTACTCGACGTCTGCTACGCCTGCGGCCCCGTTCCGCGTGCGGTTGCCCTGCCTATGTTTCTTTCGGCCAAGGACGGCCACCATACCAAGTTGCCGCCGGTTCGCATGCGCCGCTGCCGCCATGTCGAGCTCACCTTTGAGGAGCCCGACTACCCCATTCAGGCCGACGGCGAGCCCGTTGTCGCCTCGCGCATCGAGGTCGACATCCTCGCCGGCGCCCTCCACGTCTGGCACCCCACCCGCTAACCCCACCTAAGTTGCGGTGAAATAGGGACTGTTTATGCAGCTAAAGCCGCAAAACAATCCCTATTTCACCGCAACGTATTGAGAAGATCATTCCTCCCCGCCCGGCTTGCGACGGTTGGCCTTTTTAATCGCATTGAAGTACTTGTCATTGAGCCTGCGCTGGCGTGAGCGCTGAGGCACCTTGGTCTTTACGCGTCGGCGCGGTGGACGCCCGCGACGCTCAAGCTCAGCGCGCAGCTTACGCAGGCAGCTGCTACGGTTTTGGAACTGACTGCGGCTCTCGCGCGCTGTCACGGTAATCCCCGAAGGGATATGTTTCATGCGTACCGCCGAGTCCGTCGTGTTCACGCCCTGTCCGCCCGGACCCGTCGCGCGAAACACCTGCACCTCGCAATCGCGCGCCAACTCCTCGGCCGACATCTCGGCATAGCGCGCATACTCACGCCATCCCATCTTGTTCTCATCCATATCAACACCTCCCCTCATACAAAAAATGCGACAAAGGGAAAGTCCCTTTGTCACATCGAATACCAATCGCTTGTGTTGCGCGCTTAGGCGAAGGTGATCTCGCCGGTCTCGCAGTCCATATCGGCGATACGGGCCAGGCTCTCAACGCGGAAGCCGCGCTCGCGGAGCTTATCGCCACCGCCCTGGAAGCCCTTCTCCACGGCAATGCCAATACCGGACACCTCGGCACCCGCGGCCTCGCAGATCTTGATAAGACCCTCAAGAGCGCAGCCGTTGGCCAGGAAGTCGTCGATAATCAGGACCTTATCGCCCTCGGACAGGAAACGCTTGCCCACGATAACCGGGTACTCCTTCTGCTTGGTAAAGGAGTAGATGGTCGTGGCATACTGCTCGCCGTCGAGGTTGATGGACTGGGCCTTCTTGGCAAAGACCACCGGCACGCCGCCAAAATGCTGAGCCGCGATGCAAGCCATGCCAATACCCGAAGCCTCAATCGTCAGGATCTTGTTGATCTCGACACCCTCGAACAGACGGGCCCACTCGGCGCCCATGTGGTCGAACAGCTCAACGTCGCACTGGTGGTTGAGGAAGGCATCAACCTTAAGGACGTTACCGGCCTTTACGATGCCGTCATGGCGAATACGATCCTCAAGCTCCTGCATGGCGCAACCCCTTCTCGCGGCAACGATACCGCGCGATTAATAAACGTTGTTCGATAGTCTACCACGGACCGACCCCCGCCCGCCCCACAAGCCGCATCGCACCATAAAGCTGCAAGACCAGTAGATAGGCCCGATTCGTGGCAGACAGCCTCCCAACACGCTAATGCCGGGTGCGCGTCCTCACCAAACGTACCAATGTGAGCGCAAAGCCCACGGTAGCAACGGCCATCAGCACGTAGAATACCAAACGGAAGCCAAAGAGGAACACGTCCGGACGACCCGCCACATAGCTCGTGACCGTCTTGCCCATCGCCGCGCTCGTCTGTCCATACAGGATGCGCGACGCCGCCGTAATACCCAGCGCTATGCCCGCATAGCGCGCCAAGCTGCTCAAGCTGCCCGCAAAGCCAAGCGCCTCACGCGGAGCCGAACCCATATACAGCGAATTATTGGGACTCTGGAAGATCGACGTGCCGCACGACATAAACGCGACGCAGCACACAATCATCAAGATGGAAGAGTGCTCGTCAAGCGTGCTCACCGCAAAGAGACCGCACACGTACACGCCCAGGCCAACGGCCGTGGGCGCTTCACAACCAACACGGTCGGACACCGAGCCCGAAAGCGGGCCCACAAAGGCATTCACGACCGGCATCGCCAAAAACAACAGGCCGGAGATATCGGAGCTAAAGCCGTGGGCATCCTGAAAGTAGAACGGCAGCACAAACTCGGAGGCACCGATACCCACGAACACGATAAGCATGCAAGCCAGGTTAATCGTGAAAGCCGAGCTCGCAAAGCAGCGACGCGCCGCCTCTGTCAACGGCATAGGGCGTTCGCCAGCCTCCGGCTTCACATGCGGCAGCGTATAGAGTCCCACGATAAACGAGATTACGCCAATGGGCAGATTGATAAGGAAGATGCTCTCCCAGGGAAAGCTCGCCACCAGCACGCCGCCGAGCACGGGGCCGCACATCATGCCAAGAGCCACAAAGGTCGCCAGAATGCCCATGGCACGGCCGCGCTCACGCGCCGGAAACGACTCGGTGATGATGCCCATATTGTTGGCCATCGCGGCGGCACAGCCAATGCCCTGCACGGAACGCGCCAAGATAAGCACCTCGAGCGAAGCCGAAAGCCCGCAAAGCAACGAGCCACCCGTAAAGACGATTACACCAAGCTGGAACACATTCACCTTGCCGCGCACATCGCCCAAGCGGCCAAACGGCAGCATGGCGACGCACGTCGCGAGCAGATACACCGAGCTCACGAGCTGAATGCGGTCGAGACCCACCCCCAGCTCCTTTTGCATCACTGGGAGCGCCACCGTCACGATGCTCGCATCCAGACACGCCATAAAGGTCATGACGAGCACGGTGAACAGAATCGCCCATTTATTCTTACCGTGGGTGTCGCCCTCTAGGGCAATGTGTTCGCGGCGCAGCTGCTCGGCAGTTTTCTCCATGTATATCCTTTCTATCGTGCAACGCAAAAACGGGACCCCAATCGCCTACAAACGGACACGATCGGGGTCCCGCCTACGGAATCGGAACTATGAGGACGTCGTCAGCCGAAAAGCCGTCCCACGCCTCGCACGCACGCTAGCCTAGCACTGCTCGAGCGCCTGCTCAAGGTCGGCAATCAGATCGGCCGTGTCCTCAAGGCCGCACGACAGGCGCACCATGTCAGCGGAGATGCCGCAGGCGATGAGCTCCTCGTCGTTCATCTGGCGATGGGTGGCGTTTGCCGGGTGCAGGCAGCAGGTGCGGGCATCGGCCACGTGCGTGGCAATCTGGGCGAGCTTAAGACTCTTCATAAAGGTCTCGGCCGCCGCACGACCACCGGTAAAGCCAAAGCTCACGACGCCGCAGGTACCGTTGGGCATGTACTTCTGAGCCATGTCGTAGTACTTGTCGCCCTCTAGGCCCGGATAGCTCACGAAGCGCACTTTGGGGTGGCCCTGCAGGAACTTGGCGACCGCCAGACCGTTCTCGCAATGGCGCGGCATACGCACGTGCAGGCTCTCGAGCGAGCTGTTCAGGAAGAACGCCGCCTGCGGGTTCTGCATGGGGCCGAGGTCGCGCATGAGCTGCGCGGTAGCCTTGGTAATAAAGGCGCCCTCGCGGCCGAACTTCTCGGCATAGGTCACGCCGTGGTAGCTCTCGTCGGGCGTGGTGAGACCCGGGAACTTGTCCGCATGGGCCATCCAGTCAAACTGGCCGTGGTCGACGATCACGCCGCCCAGGTAGGCCGCATGTCCATCCATGTACTTGGTGGTGGAGTGCGTAACGATGTCGGCGCCCCACTCAAAAGGACGGCACATCACGGGCGTCGGGAAGGTGTTGTCGACCATCAGCGGCACGCCGTGGTCGTGCGCGGCCTTGGCAAAGCGCTCAATATCGAGCACGGCAAGCGCGGGGTTAGCGATGGTCTCGCCAAAGACGAGCTTGGTGTTGGGCTGGAAAGCGGCCTCCAGCTCCTCATCGGTGCAGTCGGGTGCGACGAACGTGCAGGTCAGGCCCATGCGGCCCATAGTGTGAGCCAGCAGGTTGTACGTGCCGCCGTAGATGGCAGAGCACGCAACCACGTGATCACCGGCACCGGCGACGTTAAAGATGGCGAGGAAGTTCGCAGCCATGCCCGAGCTCGTGAGCATCGCAGCGGTGCCGCCCTCCATCTCGTAGATCTTGGCAGCAACCAGATCGCACGTGGGGTTCTGCAGGCGGCTGTAGAAGTAACCGGACTCCTCCAGGTCAAACAGCTTGCCCATATGCTCGGACGTATCATACTTCCACGTGGTGGACTGGTAGATAGGCACCTGGCGCGGCTCCGCGTCACCCGGGCGGTAGCCGCCCTGAACACATGTGGTACCGATAGTCTGCTCGCTCATATCTTGCTCCCTTGCCTGGGTTTTAGTTTTATTCGGTTCACGATACCGCTACCCTGCACCCCTCTCAACCCATCCCAAAGGTAGGTTATGGGACTAATTAATCAAGGGTTTTATCTCAAGCCTTGGGCATTTGCTCGATAGATAAAAATGAGGCATACATGAAGCTCTCGATGATTACATGCACCGTCACGGGTACCATAGGCGAGTACACCGTAACCAAGGAGACAACGATGAAGCAAATCGATACGGCCCAGCTCGACATCAACGCCTGTCAGGCTCAGGCTGCCGAATACCACGCCCGCGGCTTTAACTGCGCCCAGGCCGTCGCCTGCACCCTCGCGCCTGCCGTCGGACTCGACCCCCAGATCGCCTTTACCCTCACCGAGGGCTTTGGTGCCGGCATGGGCGGCATGACCGAAACCTGCGGCGCCATCTCGGGCGCCGTGGCCATCATGGGCTTCGTGATGAGCGACGGCATGGAAAACCCCAAGACCAAGGGCCAGACCTACAAGCTGTCGCGCGAAATCGCCAAGCGTTTTGGCGAGAAGAACACGACGACCGTCTGCGGCACGCTCAAGGGCATCGGATCGGACAAGGGTCCGCTCCGCAGCTGCCCCGGCTGCATCGACGATGCCGTCGAAATCGCCTGCGATATGCTAAAGCAGCTCGCCGAGTAAATGGCAGCAACAGAAAACGACGGCCGGCGCGCTTGGGATCCATCCAAAAGCACGCCGGCCGTCGCCGTTAGAACTCGGCAAATACGGGAGCACCGACCTCGATCTCCTCGCGCCCCGCCATAAGCTCGCGCATCCTGGCGCAAAAAGACTCCTGCTCCCCCGCCTTAAACACCAAGTGAAGTGTCACGGCATCCGCGTAATCGGTATCCGAAACCTTGGCACCCGAATCCTGCGCCAAACGAAGCACCTGCTCATACTGCGGATAGGCCACATGCACGTCAACAGGCACGACGCTCGTCATCTCGACGATCTGCCCGGCCTCCCGAGCCGCGGCCACCGCCGCTTGCGTCGCCGCGGTATAGGCGCGTACCAAGCCACCAGGCCCCAACAGCGTGCCACCAAAATAGCGCGTCACTACGCAGCAAACATTTTTGAGCCCCGCGCCGCGCAACACCTCGAGCGTCGGCATACCGCTCGTGCGGCTCGGCTCACCGTCATCGCTTTGACGCTCGCGTCCATCGACCAAAATCCACGCGGGAACATTGTGTCGAGCGTCGTAATGACGTTTGCGAACGGTCTCGATAAAGGCATTCGCCTCATCCTCGGACTCAATATGGACCAGCTGGGCAATAAACCGGCTCTTGCGGTCCACAAATTCGCCCGAAACCTCAATATTCGATTGCAGAGTAAAATAGCTGTCCAACAAAGCCCCTCAACAAAATAAAGCGCGGCAACAAACAGCCTCAATAATACGGCAAAGGCCGTACCGATAACCCCAGTAAATAGAACGGCAACGCCGATGGCAGGCAAAGACAGCGAGACGTCAAGGATGACGACGCCAATGATTTCGTAAACGAAAGCGAGAACCCATCAGCGCGAGCAAGGTGCCTTGAAAGACGAGGGCATTGACCTTATGGTCATGCCCGAAGGCTTGAAAGGCAGATTGCCGCGCTGACGGGTTCGCAGCGTCAACAAAGTGCTGAGTGGGCCGATAAGCCGGGTTCTGTCGTGAACGGTCATTTATCTTGTCTGCACGTTACCGTGCAGTTCCACGCACGCTACCCGAACGCGGACCGGGCCGGCCCATAGCGTTCCTATTCGCGCTTGCTCCGGATGGGGCTTGCCAAGCCGCCGTGTTGCCACGACGCTGGTGGTCTCTTACACCACCGTTTCAGCTTTTCCCTTTACGCCTTGCGGCGCAGGTGGGAGTCTTCTTTTCTGCGGCGCTTTCCGTCGGATCACTCCGCCCGGCCGTTAGCCGGCATCCCGCCCTCTGGAGCCCGGACTTTCCTCACGCGTGCTGCAAGCAGCACATCGCGCGACCGTCTGGCCCACTCAGCAGTGCAAGAGTGTAGCACACCGTTGCCGCAGGCAATGGCACAACGCAAACGCTCGACACGATAAACCAAGAACCGCCATGCGCTACAATGGTCCTGTCGATGGGCAACGTCGTCAGTCGAGACGCGACCGCGCTCCGCACCCCTCCGTCTACTCGGTGCGTTCCCGCCTCCTCCCCGAGGCGGGATGTCGGCATTTTTCATGCACTGACAACCCAATAGCCTGTGGACAGCCCGGGCAGCATCGCGCACCTCAGCAGCAAATGAAAAAAAGGGACCCGTCCATTGCGGACGGATCCCTTAAAACAAGTGATCGTCAAACCGATTTACTCGGCGTCGGTCTCCTCGTCCTTCTTCTCGGAAGGCAGCGGGGTAACCTCGATCTCGACGCCCAGAGTCTCAGCAGCGGACTTCATGGACAGAGAGATACGACGACGGTCGAGGTCGATCTCCATGACCTTGACCTGAACCTTGTCGCCCACGTGGGTGACCTGAGAAGGCTGATCGACGTGCTTGTTGGCCATCTCGGAGATGTGCACCAGGCCCTCGATGCCCTCGCCCAGATCGACGAAAGCGCCGAACGGGACAAGCTTGGTCACAGTGCCCTCGACGATAGCGCCGACGGGGTACTTCTTGACCAGTGCGCGCCACGGATCCTCGGTGGTCTGCTTGAGACCCAGGGAGATGCGCTCGCGGTTGAGATCGACGTCGAGAACCTCGACCTCGACCTCCTGGCCGACCTTGACAACCTCGGAAGGATGGTTGACGTGGTTCCAGGAGAGCTCGGAGATGTGGATGAGGCCGTCGATACCGCCGAGGTCGACGAAGGCGCCGAAGTCGACGATGGAGGAAACGGTGCCCTGGAGACGCATGCCAGACTTAAGCTTGGACAGGATCTCGGAACGCTCGGCCTTACGGGACTCCTCGAGCACGACGCGACGGGAGAGGACGACGTTGTTGCGGTTGCGGTCCATCTCGATGACGCGGGCCTCGATGCGGGTGCCCATGTAGGAGGTGAGGTCCTTGACGCGACGGAGGTCGACGAGGGAGGCGGGCAGGAAGCCACGCAGGCCGATGTCGAGGATCAGGCCGCCCTTGACAACCTCGATAACCTCGCCCTCGACGTTCTCGCCGGAGTTGAACTTCTCCTCGATGCGGTTCCAAGCACGCTCGTACTCGGCACGCTTCTTGGACAGGACCAGACGACCGTCCTTGTCCTCCTTCTGGAGAACCAGAGCCTCGATGGGATCACCGAGTGCAACGATGTCTGCAGGGTTAGCGTCCTTGCGGATGGACAGCTCGCGGACCGGGATAACGCCCTCGGACTTGAATCCGATGTCAACGAGCACCTCGTCATGCTCGATCTTAACGACAGTGCCGTTAACGAGATCGCCCTCATCAAAGTCGGTAATCGTACCGTCGATGAGGTTGTTCATCTCCTCCTCGTTGACATCGTCAAGAGAGAAAATGGACGAGTTCTGAATCTCACTCAAAGGTGGACCCCTTTCGAACTACGGGGCCCCGATTGCTAGGACCTACAGAAGGGTGCGACAAGCACACAACGTTTAGGAACACTCGGGAGCCGACAGATACTAATGTGACGCTTATGCAATCACGTTCGTATAGGTTACGGGGAAATGAGTTCGATTTCAAG
This sequence comes from uncultured Collinsella sp., assembly GCA_900547835.1. GTDB lineage: Bacteria > Actinomycetota > Coriobacteriia > Coriobacteriales > Coriobacteriaceae > Collinsella. The sequence goes on along the minus strand of URIJ01000016.1, from coordinate 1,321 downwards.
CGTGAACTGCGATTTTTTACTCGTGTGGAGACTTTTTCGTAATCTTATGAACACACGTCTCCGCAACTTGACGATAACCAGCCAGGCATTCGGCTTTGGGGTAAAGTATCCGGAGCCAACGATTCTAGATCGATTTTTCGAGAAAGGTGCCCGCGTGCTCAAAGCAGTCGTTTTCGATATGGACGAAACGCTTCTCAGCATCAACCTCAACGCGTTCATCCTTCGCTATTTTAAGGATGTCTCTTCGATGCTCGCGGATATCGGGCGCCGCAGCCGCGGTGGCACGATGGCGCGCCTCGGCACCATCCTGGTCGACCTCAACGCCAATCGCCGCAGCGGCACGGACAACCGCACCAATCTTGAGTTTTACCAAGAAGAGGTCGAGCGCCGATGCGGGATCTGCCTCTCCGATCCCCTCATCTACGAGGCGTTTACCTACTATGACCGCGAAGTTCTTCCGCACAAGAACGACGATGTCATCAACGCCCACGCCATGCCGGGCGCGCACGCCGCGCTCCAGGCTGTACAGGACGCAGGACTGCGTTGCGCGCTCTTCACCAACCCCAGCTTTCCGCAGGGGGCCATCGAGTGCCGCATGGGTTGGGGCGACCTGGCCGACGCCCCCTTTGAGCTCGTCACGCACATGGGAAACACCACCCGCTGCAAGCCCGATGCCACCTACTATCTAGAGCAGCTTCAGGTGATGGGACTCGAGCCGCACGAGGTCCTCATGGTGGGCAACGACCCCAAGCGCGACTTCCCCAGCCCCGCCTGCGGCATTCAAACCGCCTATGTCGGCCAGGGAAAACCCAGCCGAGCCACCTGGCGCGGAACCATGGAAGACTTCGCCCGCGACTTCAACGCCGTAGTAGAAGCCTTCTACGAACACCAAGTAGCCAACGAACTGTCGTAGCCAATAGAACATCAAACGCGGTTGCGGTGAAATAGTTCCTAATTGGAGCCTCTCGGGGAGAATCTAGGAACTATCTCACCGCAACTTAATTAACTAACAAATTTCAGTTTTGCCGATCATGATGTTGAGGATCTCGACGTCGGTGTCCTTCATGCCCACACGGCCCACGTAGCCCATGCTGGCGATCGTCTGCTCGACGGTATCCTGAATGAGGCCCTCACCGGCACGGAAGCCGCGGCCCTGCATGGCCATATCGTGACCCAGAATCGCAGCATCAACGGCAGCGGAAATCTTGGCGGCACAGCTTGCCTTGGCGCCATCGCACACGATGCCGCCAACGTTGCCGAGCGTGTTCGAGACTGTCGCGCCGATCTGCTCGCGCGTGCCACCACACAGCCAGGTAATCGC
>URIJ01000015.1 GCA_900547835.1 uncultured Collinsella sp. | reverse complement strand
TCGGTCGGAGGGGTGGCTTTGTAAAGCCGTTTGTCTCCACCCGCGTAGCGGGTGGGTTGAAGCTGGCCGCTGCGCGGCCAGCGGACTAAAGTCTTGAAATAAAAAAACCGCCCCGTATGGAGCGGTTTTGGGCTTATAGGACAAAATGTGTGTCCCGATAGAACATCCGTTTCTATCCATTAATCAAGCCAGAACGGGTACGGGTCCCTGTGGTGGAGGTCCTCCCACACGGCCCTGTCGCCCCACTCCGGCCCTCCGTCCTCGCGCGACGGCGAGGCGGAGTAGACGCTGAACAGGAAGTCGATGTCCGCGTCGGTCGGCATCGCGGCGAGCTTCTCGCGCGCCGTCCTCGCGTCCCCCGAGTGCGCGTGGCACCACCAGAACACCGCCTTCACGCGCTTGACCGACGTCAGCCCCCGGTGGTTGCGCAGGACGGCCCTCAGCTGCGAGTTCACCCCTCCCTCGATCATGTTGTTGGTCGACGGCAGCGGGCCGGCCTTGGCTAGGGCGGGGTCGAGGTAGGTGAACAGCGTCCCCGCCGACACCAGCGACGACAGCGACGAGCGCGCCCGCCTCAGCCTCTCGTGGGTGTAGACCCTCCTGCCGTCCACCACGGTCCTGTCCTCCAGGAAGTCGGCCCAGAACCCGCACCAGTCGAGGTAGCGCTCGACCCAGAGCTCGGCCTGGTGCAGCGTCTCGATGCCCATGAGGTCGCGCGCGATGAGGTAGAGCTCGCGCCCCGCCTGGAGCTTCGGCCGCGTCGTCGTGTAGCGCTTGACCTGCGAGAAGGCGTGGAAGGTGCACCTCTGGACCCTGATGCGCGGCCAGGTCTCGCGCACGGCCTTGGCGAACCCGCTCCCGCCGTCGGTGACGACCACCTCGGGCGCCGGGATCGGCGACATGAGGGCCGACCACGCCCTCGAGTTCTCCGACCTCGCCATGTACCAGGAGACCACCCTCTCGCCGCTGCAGCATATGAGCACGACGAGGTCGCGCGCGACCCAGATCCCGTCGACGTGGAGCACGCGGTGCAGCTCGCCGTCGGGGACGGGCATCGGCCAGACCTCCCAGAACTCGGCCGTCCTGCGCCTGAAGGACCGCCCGCCGCCCGGCATCGCCGCCTGGGAGTCCTTGGAGAGGAGCCACCCGAGGAACTCGTCCAGCCTCGTCGCCGTGTCGTCGTACCTCACCGTCGTCGACGCGCCGCAGGCCGTGCACCTCCACCGCTGGGACCCCGATGAGGTCCTGCCGTTGCGCTTGGTCCGACCGCCGCAGTAGGGGCAATAAACGGCCTTCATGGGCACCTCTTCCGAAAGGATATTTAACGGTTCCGGAAAAGGTTATCTACCTGCGGGAACGATAGGCAACCGGACACACATTCTGTCCGAGCGGTTAAAAGCGGGCACGGAATTTAAACGGCTGAAAAAGGGGCATCGACCTGCGCCGATGCCCCCAACGTGGACACACATTTTGTCCTATAAGCCCGGTTTTGCCCTTTATATATCGAGCGCCTCGGCCATCGCGGCCGTAGTGATTGCCGTGGTTCCACAGCAACTGCCCACCATTGCGGCACCGGCATGTCTCCATTCGATGCATGCGCGCGCGAAAGCTTCGGGGTTCTCGTGCCATACGGGGCCATCCTGAGTCTGGACCGGATCGCCCACGTTGGGACGCACCGTGACGGGAGTAGTCGCCGATGCAACCATCCTGGGCACCGCCGCGTTCGCGGCCGCAAGCGAACAGCAATTAACACCAACCGAGTTTGCGCCGTGTTTTTCGGCGTACAAAACGGCTGCCTCGATGTTGAGGCCATCGCCCAACAGGTCGCCCTTATCGTCAACGACAAAACTCACCAGAACAGGCATGCCGTCGGCGGCATCTCGGGCGCCGGCAAGCATGGGCTGCAAATTACGGATAGACGTCACCGTCTCGATCAGCAGACCGTCAACACCAGCATTGAGCAAGGCGTGCGCCTGTTCGCGCGCAATGCCTCGGATTTCACGATACTCGGCAGAGTCCTCGGCAAACCACTCAATACCGATCGGGCCCATCGAGCCCAGCAGCAGTTGCGGGTGCGCCTGGCGAGCATCGTCGACGGCCCCGCGATTGACCTCCGCCACGGACGGCGCAATCTGGTCGTGCTTGAGGGCATAGCTTGATGCCTGAAAGGTATTGGTAATGAGTACCTGCGCGCCGGCGGCGACATACAAGCGATGGATACGAGAAACGGTCTGCGGCTCTGCCAGATTCCAAAACGCCGGTGGAATATCGGCGGCGTCGTACTCACTCAACAGAACACTGCCCATGGGGCCCTGCGCCAACAAGGTCTCGCTCGACAAGCGGCGCGCAAGTTCCTCGGCACCAAAGCGGTTGTAATAACTCGTATCCATATATATCCCGCTATTCCTCGACGCTGATTCCCTGCTTTTCGAGATAGGCGAGCCAGCGGTTCATCGTGTCCTCGGAAAGCGCATGCTCCATCATGCAGGCCTCGGAATCGGCTCGCTCAAATTCGACACCGAGCTCCTGAACCAAAAACGTGCGGATGAGGCGATGACGGTACCAGATAGCCGTACCAACCTCGCGGCCGCGATCGGTCAGGACTACCTTGCCGTAGTGCGATTGCTCGACAAGTTCGGATGCCTTGAGCGCCGAAACCGCTTTATTGACCGATGCCTTGGAGACGCCAAGGCGCTGCGCGATGTCGACCGATCGAACGCCGTTGGTTTCCCCCTCTTCGCTTTCAATGCGAACCATGCACTCCAAGTAGTCTTCGTTCGCCACCGTCAGATGTAGTTCGCGCGAGCTATTTGTCGTATCCATGATCTTCCGTCCCTTCTGCATTCAATGGCTGATTCTACCCCATCCAAGCGTCGCGGTATGCCGTGGCATACCGTGCTAGAGTTCTTGTTGCACACGACGACCAAGATTGGAGCGGTCTTTATGGAAAACACCACCACGAACCCCGATGTCCTCGAGCGCTTTTTGCGCTACGTCCAGATCAACACGCAGTCCGAGGATGCAAACTGCGACCAGGTACCCTCGAGCGCCGTTCAGTTTGACCTTGCCAACGTGCTGGCTGAAGAGCTGCGCGAGCTTGGTGCGGAAGATGCCCACGTGACCGAGCACGCCTATGTCTGCGCGCATATCCCCGCAAGTGCGGGCGCTGAGGACAAGCCCGCCCTTGGCCTGATCGCCCATCTCGACACCACCGAAGTTGCACCGGGCGCCGGCGTGAAGCCGCACATCGTACACCACGAAGGCGGCGACCTGGTCTGCGGCACGGTTGACGGTAAGCCCGTTGCCATGAGCACCGCCAAGCTTCCCGCCCTGAATGACCTCGCGGGTGAGGACCTGGTCTGCAGCGATGGCACCACGCTGCTGGGCGCGGACGACAAGGCAGGCGTCGCCGAGATCATGTCGCTTGTCGCGCGTATCGCTCAGGACCCTTCTCTGCCCCATCCTGCACTCGGCATTTGCTTCTGCCCTGACGAGGAAATCGGCCACGGAGCCGAGCTGTTGGATATCGATACCTTTGGCTGCAAGTACGCCTACACGGTCGACGGCGGCCCCATCGGCGAGCTGGAGTGGGAGTGCTTTAACGCCGCCGAGGCGACCGTCCGCTTTGAGGGCCAGTCCATCCACCCGGGCGACGCTAAGGGCCGTATGGTCAACGCAGGCAATCTGTTCTGCGACTTCAACGCGTTGCTCCCCTACGTGCAGCGCCCGGAGTATACGGAAGGCTACGAGGGCTTTTATCACCTTGAGGGTGTATCTGCGACCGTCGATCACGCCACAGCGCGCTATATCATCCGCGACCATGACGCCGCCAAGTTCCAGCAGAAACTCGACCTTATTGATGCCGCCGCCTCGATGCTCAACCAGCGTCTGGGTGAGGAGCGCGTGACGGTCGAGATTAAGCAGCAGTATCGAAATATGGCCGAGATCGTTCGTGACTATCCCGAGCTTATTGATGTTGCCAAGGAAGCCTACCTTGCCTGCGGCGTTGAGCCCCAAGTGCTGCCGATTCGCGGCGGCACCGACGGCGCCCAGCTGTCGTTCCGCGGTCTGCCCTGCCCCAACCTTTCCACCGGCGGCTATTGCTACCACGGCGTCAACGAGTTCGTCCCGGTTAGTTCGCTCGTCAAGATGACCGACGTGCTCCAGGAGCTCGTCGCCCGCTTTGCATAGGGAACTCGAACAATCCAGGTAAGCAAAACCGCCCCGTCCTCAAAACCGAGAACGGGGCGGTTTTTGGTGCAAGGGGAGTAGTCAGCACCGCAGGTTGAGCCAACGTCAGCGAGCGACGTCCAAGGCGAACAAGTTGGCATGAAAAAGGCAGGGCATTGACCTTCTGGTCATGCCCTGCCTTTTGAATGACAAATTGTCGCCTTGGGCGGCGCGCAGCGTCGAGCCGTTACGGCGTTTGGTAAAACGCCGTAACTTAGTAGTTGGCTTCGTAGCCGTTGCCGTCGCCGGTGGGCTCTTCGTAGTAGTCCGAATCGCTCGAATCGCTTGAGTCATCGGAATCGTCAGAGCTGACCGATGAGGTTGCGGTACCGTTTGCGTAGTCGTCAGACGTGTTGTTGTTCAGGTCGCCGATCGTAGAGCTGGAACCGTCGGAAAGACCCATGGTGTTGGGACCCTTGGGATCCTTGCCGGCATCGACGCGCTCCATCATTTCCTTGAGCTCGTCCTCGTAGACAAAGACGTAGCTCACACCGTCGATCATGGTGCTGTCGTCGGCGTACGAGGGCAGGTTGGCCGAGTAGATACCGTCGACATCCATACCGCGCATGGCGTTGACCGTAGCCACGATATCCTGAACGCTCATATCGGTTACGAGCATATCGGACAGCGAATTAACCAGGCCAAAGATCTTCGTGGCATCGAAGTTATTGAGAATCTGGTTGGCAAGGGCGCCAAGCACCTGACGCTGGTGGCGCATGCGCGTGTAATCGCCGTCGGCATAGGTGTAGCGGCAGCGGGCATAGGTAAGGGCGGTGGCACCGTCCATATGCTGCTGGCCAGCGGTAATCTTAATATCCAGGTGCTCGGGGTCGTCAACATCATCGGTTGCGTTAATGTCGATACCGCCAACCGAATCAATCAGCGCCTGCATACCGTCGAAGCTGACCTCGGCATAGTGGGAAATCTGAACACCGCACAGCTCGTTGACCGCCTCGACCATGGCCTCGGCGCCGCCAACGGTATGGCAGGCGTTGATCTTCATGGTCTCGCCCTTGTACTCGACCTTGGTGTCGCGCGGAACGGAAATGAGCGTCGCCTGCTTTTGCGTGGGGTCGATGCGTGCCAGGATAATCGAGTCGGCACGATACGTATCCTCGCCCGGACGGCCGTCGGTACCAAGAAGCAGCACGTAGAACGGATCCTTTGCCTCATCGGTGTCAACCAGAACCCGACGCAGATTGTCGGTAATGACATTAGAATCGCCGAGCTTGCCCATAATGGTGGCAAACCACAGGCCGGCAGCGGTAGTGGCACTCAGCAGCACGCCAAGCACGACAATGAGCGCGACGTGACGAATCGTGTGGCTACGACGACGTTGGCGAGCGCGCTCGGAATAGCGAGCCACGTTATCGCGACTGTAGATCTTGGCCTGCGCACCAGTTGAGGGTCTTCGGGTGGCGGTATCCGCGAGGGGCTTTTTATTAAACATAGGCAACCTGTATTAGTAGATGACGGGATCGGGGACGGTAGCATGCTCGACATGCGCGCCGAGCGCCTGCAGCTTTTCGACAAACTGCTCGTAGCCGCGCTTGATGTGATGAATGGCCGAAACCTCGGTCGTCCCGTCGGCGATCAAGCCCGCTACGACGAGGGCCGCTCCGCCACGCAGATCGGGCGAGGTAACCTGTGCACCCGAGAAGCCCTTGACGCCATGAATCATGGCGTGATGGCTCTCGATACGAATGTCGGCACCCATGCGCACCAGCTCAGAGGCAAACATAAAGCGATTCTCGAAGATGTTTTCGGTAATAACGGAACTGCCATCGGCAAGGGCGGAGAGTACCATAATCTGCGCCTGCATGTCGGTCGGGAAACCGGGGAACGGAAGCGTCTGGATATCGACCGGCTTGATACGCTCGGCACGGTTCACATGGACGCCGTCGTCGGTACGCTCGCAGTCGATACCCATGAGCTCCATCTTCTTGAGCACCATGCCCAAGTGAATGGGGCAAAAGCCCATGACATCGACACCGCGATCGTCGGCCATCAACGCACCGGCAACGATAAAGGTACCGGCCTCGATGCGGTCGCCCACTACGCGATGGGTAACAGGATGCAGTTCTTCCACGCCCTCGATGGTCACGACGGGCGTACCCGCGCCGACAATCTTGGCGCCCATCTCGTTGAGCATGTTGGCGAGATCGACGATCTCGGGCTCGCGGGCGGCATTGTCGATAACCGTGGTGCCCTGCGCGCGCACGGATGCCATGATGAGGTTCTCGGTCGCACCGACGCTGGCGAACTCGAGCGTGACGGTGGTACCGCGCAGACCTTGGGGCGCATTAGCGTTGATGTAGCCGTGGGCGGTATCGAACTCAACGCCCAGGGCCTCAAGACCAAGAATGTGCATATCGATCTTGCGAGCACCCAGGTTGCAGCCGCCCGGCATGGCGATCTTGGCGCGATGGAAGCGACCCAGCAGGGGTCCCATCACGGCGGTGGAAGCACGCATCTTGGCAACGAGCTCGTAGGGGGCCTCCCAAGAATCGACCTGAGAGGTATCAATCTCGAGCGTGTGCTCGTCAAGGACATCGATTGTGGCGCCCATACCCTTGAGCACCTTGCCCATCACGTGGACATCGGAAATATCGGGCACGTTCTGCAGCGTCGTCTTGCCCGGCGCCAGAAGCGTTGCCGCCATGAGTTTGAGCGCGGAGTTCTTGGCGCCCGAAACGGGCACAGAGCCTCCGATGGCGTGGCCACCCTCAACGCGGATAATATCCAAGGTCTACCCTTTCAAAAAGCATGCCCGGGATGGCTGGGCCATCCCGGGCATGATGTGTTCGCAAATGGTCGAACGCTAAATCGTTTGACTATTGGGCAAGCTTGAGCTTACACCATGCGATTTCATTATAGAGGTAGGCGCGGCGTGCATCATCCTCCGACAAATTACCCAGCTTCTCTTCAAAACCTTGAATATCAGCTTTAAGCTTGTCGGCATCGACGGTCGCCAAATCGCAAGCGCGCTCGGCGAGAACGGTCACGACATCGTCCGCAACCTGGGCATAGCCGCCGGCCACGGCAAACGTGTGGTCGACAGTGCCCATGGCCTTATCGGAAACGCGAACGTAACCGCGGTCGATCGTGCAGATCTCGCTGGAGTGAGCAGGCAGGACGCCAAACTCGCCATCCGTGGACGGAATCGACACAAACGCAGCGTCGCCCTCATAGGCGCAGCTCACGGGGCACACGATGCGGATACGCATAACCTACTTCTCCCCCATCTTGCGGGCGCGCTCGCGCACGTCCTCAATCGTGGAAGCATAGCGGAAAGCCTGCTCGGGCAGGTCATCGGCCTTGCCGTCGACAATCTCGGCGAAGGAGCGGACGGTATCCTCGACGCGGACGTAGACACCGGGGTTGCCGGTGAACTTCTCGGCGACGTGGAAGGACTGCGAGAGGAACTGCTGGATCTTACGGGCACGGTTGACCGTAAGGCGCTGCTCCTCGGACAGCTCGTCCATACCCAGGATGGCGATGATGTCCTGAAGGTCGGAGTACTCCTGCAGGAGCTCCTGGACCTTGACGGCGACACGGTAGTGCTCCTCGCCGACGATCGAGGGATCGAGAGCGTCGGAGGAAGACGCGAGCGGGTCGATAGCCGGGAACAGGCCGAGCGACGAAATACTACGCGAAAGAACCGTGGTGGCATCGAGGTGCGTAAACGTCGTGGCAGGCGCCGGGTCGGTCAGGTCGTCTGCGGGGACGTAGACAGCCTGGACGGAGGTAATGGAGCCCGTCTTGGTCGAGGTAATACGCTCCTGGAGGTCGCCCATCTCGGTTGCCAGCGTGGGCTGGTAACCAACGGCGGACGGCATACGGCCCAGCAGTGCGGAAACCTCGGAACCTGCCTGGGAGAAGCGGAAGATGTTGTCAATGAACAGCAGGACGTCCTGGCCACGATCACGGAAATACTCAGCGGTGGTAAGGCCGGCCAGACCGATGCGCAGACGCGCTCCGGGCGGCTCGTTCATCTGACCATAGACCAAGCAGGTCTTGTCGATAACGCCAGACTCGCTCATCTCGAGGAACAGGTCGGTGCCCTCGCGGGTACGCTCGCCGACGCCGGTGAACACCGAGGTGCCGCCGTGCTCCTGGGCGAGGTTGTTGATGAGCTCCTGAATCAGAACGGTCTTGCCGACGCCGGCGCCGCCGAACAGGCCTGTCTTGCCGCCACGGATGTAGGGCTCGAGCAGGTCGACGGCCTTGATGCCGGTCTCGAAGATCTCGGTCTTGGTGGTGAGCTCGTCGAAACGGGGCGCTGCATGGTGGATGGGGTAGAACTCCTCCACCTCGGGCATGGGCTTGCCGTCGACGGGCTTGCCCATGACATTCCAAATGCGGCCGAGCGTCTTGGGGCCGACCGGCATCTTCATGGGCTCACCGGTATCGGTGGCGATGAGGCCGCGCTGCAGGCCGTCGGTCGAGGACATGGCGACCGTGCGGACGACGCCGCCCGGAAGCTGGCTCTCGACCTCGAGGATCGTGCTCAGATGACCGATCGGGGTCTCGGCCTCGACCGTGAGCGCGTTGTAGATCGGGGGCACCGCGCCGTCAAACTTGACGTCGACGACAGGGCCGATGATACGAACGATGCGACCATCACCGGCAGTCGTCTTCTTGGTGGCTTCCTCGACCGCAAGCTTTACGGTGTTATTAGCCATTACTGTTCCTCCAATGCTGAGGCTCCGCCGACGATCTCGTTAATCTCGGTCGTGATCGAAGCCTGACGCACGCGACTATACGTGCGGGTAAGGGTCGAGATGATCGCGGTGGCGTTTTCCGTCGCGGAGTGCATGGCCTTGCGGCGTGCACCCTGCTCGGCAGCCGCCGAATCGATCAGGGCCTGGTAGATGACCGTCAGGATATACGACGGTACAAGCTTGCCGAGAACATGCTCGGGAGAGGGCACGAACTCGAACGTGGACGAGATGCGCTTAGGGGCGTCGGTCTCGTTCTTACGCGGACCGTGGGCCATAGCGATCATCTCGGGATCGAGCGGCAGCAAGTGCTCGACGCGAAGCTCCTGATCCACGCGGTTCTTGGCGTGGTGGTAGACAAGCTCGACACGGTCAAGCTCACCGGCACGATACGCATCGCAGATATGAGAGGAAATCATGCGAGCCTGATTGAAATCGGGCTCGGAGGAATTGCCCTCAAAGTGCATGATGACGTTCGCGCGGTCGCGGAAATACGTGGCCGGCTTGCGTCCGCACGCAATGATCTCGCACTCGATGCTATTGTTCGCCCAAGAAGCGGCGAGCTTTTCGGCCGTGCGCTCCACCGTCGTATTGAAACCGCCGGCAAGGCCGCGGTCCGAAGCAATGACGACAATCAGGCCGCGCTTTACCGTCTCATGCCTCTGCAGCATGGGGTCGGTACCCGAGCAGGAGGCGTCGCCGGCAACCGTCAACATGACGTCGGTCAGCGCCTCCTTATAGGGCTCGGCCTGCTTGGAGCGATCGAGGGCACGACGAATCTTGGCCGTAGAGACCATTTCCATCGTGCGCGTGATCTGCTTGGTCGTGGTAACCGAGGAGATTCGCTTCTTAATGTCGCGAAGGTTGGCCATAGGGCTTAGTTCTCCTCTGATCCAGTCGTATCGGCATGGTGCTTTGCCATGAACTGCTGCTTAAAGTCGCCGATGACGCGCAGGAGCTCAGCCTTGGTGTCATCGTCGATCTTCTTGGCGCGAACCTTGTCGAGCAACGAGCCAAAACCGTTGTCCATGTACTCGATGAGCTCGGCACGGAAGGGAAGCACGTCGGCGATCTCGAGATCGTCGAGGAAGCCCTCGTTGCCGGCAAACAGCGTAACGATCTGCTCGGAAACCTCAAACGGCTTGTAGCGCGGCTGCTTAAGGAGCTCGGTCATGCGAGCGCCGTGGGTAAGCTGCTTCTGCGTAGCCTCGTCAAGGTCGGAGCCGAACTGCGTAAAGCCGGCGAGCTCCTGATATGAAGCGAGGTCCAGGCGAAGGTTGCCGGCAACCTGCTTCATGGCCTTGGTCTGAGCGTCACCACCGACGCGGGACACGGAGATACCCACGTCGACTGCCGGGCGCTGGCCCTGGAAGAAGAGCTCGGACTGCAGGTAAATCTGACCATCGGTAATGGAAATGACGTTTGTCGGAATGTAGGCCGAAACGTCGCCATCCTGGGTCTCGATAATCGGCAGGGCCGTCATGGAGCCGTAACCGTTCTTCTTGGACATCTTGACGGCACGCTCGAGCAGACGAGAGTGCAGGTAGAAGATGTCGCCAGGATAGGCCTCGCGTCCGGGCGGACGATGCAGCGTCAGCGACATCTGACGGTAAGCCACGGCCTGCTTGGACAGGTCATCGTAGATGACAAGCACGTGACCGCCGGGGTTGGTCTCGCTGGCGGGCTTACCGTCCTCGCCGTTGTACATGAAGAACTCGCCGATAGCGGCACCGGCCATAGGCGCGATGTACTGCATAGGGGCAGAATCAGCAGCGGTTGCCGAAACGATGATGGTGTAGTCGAGCGCACCGTGCTGAGCGAGGGTCTCGCGGATGTTAGCAACCGTGGAGGCCTTCTGGCCGATGGCGACATAGATGCAGACCATGCCCTTGCCGCGCTGATTGAGGATAGCGTCGATGGCAATGGCGGTCTTACCGGTCTTACGGTCGCCGATGATAAGCTCGCGCTGGCCGCGGCCGATAGGCACCATGGAGTCGATAGCCAATAGGCCGGTCTGGACCGGCTCGCACACCGGGGTACGGTCGATGACGCCGGGGGCCTTGAACTCGATGGGACGACGGTGCGTGGCGACAATGTCACCCAAACCGTCGATGGGCTGGCCGAGCGGATTGACGACGCGGCCGAGCATTGCACGGCTCACGGGAATATCCATAATGCGGCCAGTGGTGCGGCACTCGTCGCCTTCCTTGATGGAGTCGACGGCACCGAACAGAACGGCGCCGACCTCGTCACGGTCAAGGTTCTGGGCAAGGCCGAAGACGGTCTCACCGGTATCGGAGCTCTTGAACTCCAGAAGCTCGCCTGCCATGGCGCTCTTGAGGCCGGAGACGCGCGCGATGCCGTCGCCTACCTCGTCGACCGTTGAAACCTCATGCGTATCGACCGTCGCGGAGAGGCTCGTGAGCTGCTCCTGCAGTTTCTTGGCGATATCCTGGGCATTGAGGGTTTCGGACATTAGGCTTCACCTCCGTACGAATTAGCAGAGTTTGCGAGGGTCTCCTGCGCGATGCGCAGCTGCGTCTTGACGGAGATGTCACGACGCTCGCCGCGGGCCTCGAGCACCAGGCCGCCCACGATAGACGGGTCGACCTGCTCGATAAGGAATACCTTGCGGCCGAAGTCCTGCTCGCATTTCTTAGTGATGGTTTGACGCAGCTCGTCGTCGAGCGGGATCGCCGTGGTGACGGTCACGCCCACTACATCCTCGTCTTCCTCGGCAACATACTTAAAGGCAGCTGCCACCTTGGGAAGAAGGTCGAGCTGGTCGCGCTTGGACATGGTGTCGAGCACGGCGATGATCTCGGGGCTGGCAGAAGCCAAGCGCTCGACCATCTCGAGGTCCTCGAACACATGGTTCTCGGCCTTGGCGGCTTCCAAAAGGGAACGCGCGTAGGTCTCGAGCACCTTGTCCTGATAGCGGCTAGTCGGCATTCAGGCTACCTGCTTCCTGGATGTAGCGCTCGATGAGCTTCTTCTGCTCGGCATCGTCCTCGAGTGCCTCGCCCACGATCTTGGTGGCGACGGCAACGGACAGGTCGGCGATGGAGCTCGCGGCACCGGCGTAGATGGACTTGCGCTCGTCCTCGACGGTCGTATGGGCCTTGGCGATGATCTCCTCGGCCTCCTTGTGAGCAGCCTCGATGATACGGGCGCGCTCGGACTCGGCGTCCTTACGGGCCTCGAGAACGATGTCGGCAGCCTGACGACGGGCGTCGGTGACGATCGAGTCGGACTCAGCGCGCTTGGCGATAGCCTCCTGCTTGGTCTTCTCGGCCTCGTCGAGGCTCTCCTCGATCTTCTTGCCGCGCTCCTCCATGGTTTTCATGATGCCCGGCAGGGCGACCTTGGCCAGCACGATCCAGATGATCAGGAAGGCGATAAGTGCCGGGATGAACTCCGCCATCTTAGGGATGAGGATGTCCGCACCGGCAGCGCCGTCCTCGGCGAACGCGGAAACCGGCATGAGCAGCGCGGCCGCGGACGCGGAGAGTGCGATCGCGCTCTTCTGGGATGAAAGATTCATACTTGACGCTCCGTGCTATTTAACGATCAGCGCGACAACGAAGCCGATCAGAGCCAGAGCCTCGCCGAAGGCGGAGCCCATGATGAAGACGGTGAACACGCGGCCCTGGACCTCAGGCTGACGGGCCATAGCACCCGTAGCACCCAGAGCAGACAGGCCGATAGCAAGACCAGCGCCGATAACACCGAGACCGTAACCGATAACTCCCACGATTCCTCCTTTGTCGTGCGTGTCTTATTTCACGCAGGATAACCTTTTTATAACTGCCGGGCTCCATGGGTACGGGCACCGGCGGTTTAACGAATTGCCTTACCTTTAAGGCGCGAACGGAAGACTACTCCTCCTCCGCGACCTCCTCTGCCTCGGAGACATACACGGCGGTAAGGACCGTGAAGACGTAAGCCTGAATGGCGCCGACCACAAGCTCGATCGCATAGATCAGGATGAGGATGGCAAGCCAGGCCAGCGAAGGCAGGGCGCCGACGGCGTGAGCCGCGGAAACCTGCTGAAGCAGCGGCTGCATGAACATGCTCGCCATGATGGCGAACGAGCCCATGACCACGTGTCCTGCGAACATGTTGCAGAACAGACGGACGGCGAGCGTGATGAGGCGCAGGAAGGTCGAGAAGAGCTCGACGACCCACACGAGCACGTTCATCGGGAAGCTCACGCCCTGCGGGGCGAGGCTCTTGATGTAGCCGATCACGCCGTGAGCCTTGCATCCGTAGTAGATGAAGTACACGAAGGCGAAGATGGCGAGCGCGGCGGTGGAGCCGATTGCGCCGGTGCCGGGCTTCATTCCCGGAATCAGGCCAATCATGTTATTGATCAGGATGAACAGGAAAAGCGAGCACAGGAACGGGAAGTGCTTCTTCCAGTTCTCACCCACGACGCCCTTGCCGATATCGTTCTCGACGTACTCGATGATGTACTCGAAACCGTTGACGAAGAAGCCCTTGGGAACCAGGGTCTGCTTCTTCTTGAACACGGCCAGGACGATCAGGAGCACGATCGTGGAGACGATCAGCCAAAACGAGTACTGCGTGATGCCGCAGCTCAGATCGCCCACGACAGGGGTGGAGCTGAACTCGCTGACCAGATGATTAATCTCATCAGGCAGCTTTTCAAAAATTTCCACGACTTACCTTTCGACCTCATGAGGATCTCGCAGCGCCTTGGCGACACGAACCGCGCAGGCGGCCATAAAGGCCACGAAGCCGATCGCCTCGCCCAGGAGGAACATGCGAAACGCCTCTCCGAACAACGCAAACACAACCAAGGTAAAGACGAGCAGGGCGATTGCCGAGACCGCCAGGCTCACCATACCCTTGAGCATGTCCGCATTCTGTTTAGCGTCAAGAACCGGCTTGAGCGTAAAGACAAAGGGAAGGAAGGCAATTGCGCCCGCGATGGCGCCTGCAACGATAGCGAGCAGATCGGCTATCTGAAACACTGGCGTCCTCACTTTCTTTTTTTAACGCTTCCCAGAACAGTTCCCGCCAAACATTGGTGACTATTGTACGAGCCAATCGCTAAAGTACAACCGAAAAAGCATCGGTTAATACGCACCTGTTCGTTTTCTTAAGACCTTCTTTATGCCGCAGGTAGGTAATACGTTTTTCTCGAACCCCTCTGGGCTAAACGTCCGTTAACAGGAGTGCGCGCGGTCGCCTTTTGTTCGACCGCGCGCACCGTTTCTTCGTATTTGCAGCCGCGGCCGTCTTAGCCCAGCGACTAGAGCGTGCCGAAGATGCGGTCGCCGGCGTCGCCGAGGCCGGGAACGATGTAGGCGGCCTCGTTGAGATGGTCGTCGATAGCGCAGGTATAGATATGCACGTCGGGATCCTTCTCGGTCAGTGACTTGAGGCCCTCGGGGGCCGCGACGATGCACAGCATGCGAATGTCCTTGACGCCGCGCTCGCGCAGATAGCTGATGGCCATCTCGGCCGAGCCGCCCGTGGCGAGCATAGGGTCGACGACCAGACAGATACGCTGGTCGATATCCTTGGGCATCTTGCAGTAATACTCGTGAGGTTCATGGGTAACCTCGTCGCGCTCCATGCCGATGTGGCCCACGCGAGCGGAGGGCACCAGGTCGAGGATACCGTCGACCATGCCAAGGCCCGCACGCAGGATGGGCACGATGGCGAGTTTCTTGCCGGCAAGCTGTTTGAACGTGGCAGTAGTGATGGGGGTCTCGACCTCGACGTCTTCCATAGGCAGGTCGCGCATGGCCTCGTAGCCGTCAAAAAGCGCGAGTTCGCGCACGAGCTGACGGAACTGGTTGGTGCCGGTGTTTTTGTCGCGCAGGATCGACAGCTTGTGCTGGACGAGCGGATGATCGACAAGCGTCACACGGGACGCATCGTAGGTGACGGTCATGGGTTGATTGCCCCTTTCGTTGCAGCCGCAAAACGGCCTTGCTGACAAGGCGCGCAGCAATGTTGCCGCCGCACGCCATGCATAAGTTTAGCGGTTTGTTGTATCGAGCAGCCCATCGCAGCCCTACTGTGCGGTACTGAGCGAGCGCTTGACTGCATCACGCCAGCCCGCAAGGTTTTGCTCGCGACGCTCGGCGGACATATGGGGAAGGAAGGTCCTAACGATCTGGGCATTTTGCTCCAGCTCTTCTAGGTCTTCCCAATAGCCGACGGCAAGACCCGCCAAGTACGCGGCACCGATTGCCGTGGTCTCCACCGTCTCGCATTGCAGCACGGGGATATCCAGCAGGTCGGCCTGGAATTGCATGATGAACTCGTTGCGCGAGGCACCGCCATCGACAGACAGGCGCTCAATCGAAAGCCCCACGTCCTGCTCCATGGCGCGCAGCACGTCGTAGCTCTGATATGCCATGGATTCGCAGGCGGCACGTACGATGGTCGCACGGCTCGAGGCGCCGGTCAGACCGCACACGATACCGCGGGCATGCGGGTCCCACCAGGGAGCACCCAAACCCGCAAAGGCGGGAACGAAGTAGCAGCCCTCGTTGTCGTTAATCGAAGCGGCGAGTTGTGCCGACTCGCTCACGCTCGAGATGATGCCCATGTTGTTGCGAAGCCAGTTCATGGTGGAGCCGGCAGCAAAGATGGAGCCCTCGAGTGCATAGCTGATCTTCCCGTTCGCAGCGATACCGATGGTGGAGACCAGGCCGTTCTTGGATTCGACGATCTCGTCGCCGGTGTTCATGAGCATAAAGCAACCCGTGCCATAGGTGTTTTTGGTCTGGCCGGGATAGAAGCAGCAGTGGCCGAACAGCGATGCCTGCTGGTCGCCCGCCACGCCCATGATGGGCGGCATGTTGGTCATGATGTCGCTCGCGACGCGGCCGTAGTCGCCCGAGCTCCAGCGAACCTCGGGCATCATGGAACGTGGAACGTCAAAGAGCGCCAGCAGGTCGTCGTCCCAATCGAGCGTATGGATATTAAAGAGTGCCGTGCGGCTGGCATTGGTGTAGTCGGTGGCAAAGACCTGGCCGCCGGTGAGGTTGTAGATGAGCCAGGTGTCGATGGTGCCAAACATGAGGTCGCCCGCCGCCGCGCTCTCGCGTGCGCCGTCGACGTTGTCGAGAATCCACTGCACCTTGGAGGCCGAGAAATACGGGTCAAGCGTAAGTCCCGTGCGGGAGCGCACCAGCTCCTCGCAACCCTGTTCAACCAACGCGTCGATCGCCGGCGCGGTACGACGGCACTGCCATACGATGGCGTTATAGATGGGCTGGCCGCTCACGCGGTCCCAGACCACCGTGGTCTCGCGCTGGTTGGAGATGCCGATGGCGGCAATGCGGTCGGAGTGGATACCGCTCTTAAACTGGACTTCCATCATGACGGCGATCTGGCTGGCAAGGACCGCCATGGGGTCTTGCTCCACCCAACCGGGACGCGGAAAACTGGTTTTGACGCTGCGACGTGCCTGCGCGACGATGCATCCGTACTCGTCGACGATGGTCGCAAGTACCGAGGTGGTGCCGCAGTCGAGCGCCATGATGTAGGAACCGCCAAAGTTAAACGAGGCATCTTCCATGCCCAGGCTGCCCAGATTCAACGACATCGCTTACACCTTTCTATTGCATCGGGTCGGACAGGACCCGTTCGATCTCTGATGCGGGAAGTGCGCCTTGGCGCAGGATCTGGAGCCCGCCGTGCTGGAACGACACGATGGTCGAGGCGTAGCGACACGGGGTCTCACCGGCGTCGACGGCAACATCGACCCCCTCCAGGATGCGACCCTCGACGGCGGCAAAGCTTGCCGGCGAGGGCGCGCCGTGCGTGTTGGCGCTCGTGCAGGCAAGGGGACTGCCGCAGGCGCGAATGAGCGCTTGGACCACGGGAGAGGCCGAAGCGCGAAGTGCCACCGTGTCGTCGGCAGCGCGCATAAAGGTCGGCACGCAGGGGGCTGCCTTGACCACGATAGTCAGGGCTCCCGGCCAGCATCGTCGCGCGAGTATGCGGGCATCTTCCGGGATATCCACGCCATAGCGGTCGAGTGCTTCGACGCCATCGACCAGCCAAGCGACGGTTTGCGTGAGTTCACGTTGCTTGAGAGTGAAGATGCGGCGGTAGCCGGTACCGAGCGCAGGGACCGCGGCGCCATTGACGGTGGCTTGCGGGTCGCGCGGCCACGAGGGGGATTCGCTTGCGTCTTGGGGTACGGCGTCCGAGAAGGCATTGACTGCCACGGCGACGCCATAGACGGTCTCGGTCGGGATCAGGGCCAGTCCGCCACAGCC
Source organism: uncultured Collinsella sp. (assembly GCA_900547835.1). Taxonomy (GTDB): domain Bacteria; phylum Actinomycetota; class Coriobacteriia; order Coriobacteriales; family Coriobacteriaceae; genus Collinsella. Next base: position 2,791 of record URIJ01000015.1, on the reverse strand, counting down.
GAGTACCTCGGCCGTACGCTCAACGGCAAGCCGATGCGGCTCGCGCGCTCCCTCGTATACCCGATAGACCGTCTGCATGTGTATGCCAGCCCCTTACGCTCTGGTGCAAGTTTGTTTACTGAGGGGCATTCTCGCACGAAACGTTCAACCTATTTGCCCAGAGCGCATGTTGGTTTGGTGAGCGGCTCTAGTAGTCGGTGAAAGTGAGGGGGTTAATTGAAGATTTTTAGCGCGCAAGCGTAACGGTACGATCGGGAAACTCGATGCTTGCAACCAGTTTTCCGCCGAGGCTCTCTGCGTACCTGCTCAGCGTGTCGAGCCTCATCGAACCCAACTCCCCACGCTCGAGCTCGGATACACGTTTTTGAGAAACGCCCATCGACTGGGCGACCGACGCCTGTGTTAGATCTTTTAACCTGCGAATCTGAGCAAGCTTATAGGCTTCGATACGATCGCGAGTCCTCTCCTGCTCGGCGGTAATGGAGTCGCGTGTTATCCCGCGAGATTCCATATACTCATGCAGTTCCATCTCGATCGAGCCTCCTTACGTGGCGACGGTATATTTGCTCGGCCCTTGGAATGTTGATCGCATACCAACCGTTCCATTTTGCCCTTGACGATCCCGCTCGCGACTTATCACCCGCCAATAGCAATACCGCCTGGCGCTTGGGGTCAAAGGCGAAGAGGATGCGAATCACCTGCCCACCACACGACGTCACTCTCAGCTCCTTTAAATGATGAAGCTTCGAGCCCTTTACGCGGTCAACCAGCGGACGACCAAGGCTGGGACCTTCCTTCTCGAGCACCAAAAGGTCTGCATAAATCTGCTTCAGCGTAGCTTCATCCTGCTCATCAAGCCAAGGTTCAATGTAATCAAGCACGATACGGTACCGATGCAGCTGATTTGACATACCTTTCTCCTTCTATAGTAGAAGTTTTACGGTATATTGCAAGGACAAACTTGCGCAAATGTCTATTTATTCAGCTTAAATACGCTGTTTGGGCTCGGTGACGATGGCTCGAACGATGCGGGGACGATCGGTGAGGTCGTGGACGATACGCACGTCCGAAAGGCCTGCTTGACGACAGAGCTCGGCCGCGGCGTCGAGCGCGCCCTCGTAGAGCTCGCAGGCAAACAGGCCGCCGGCACGCAGCATGTAGGGCGCCGCGTTGAGCAGGCGGCGGAAGATATCGAGACCGTCGGCACCGCCCTCGAGCGCCAGATCGGGCTCAAAGTCCTTGACCTCATGCGGCAGCGAGCGCATGACATCGGTGGGGATGTAGGGCGGGTTGGAGACGAGTACGTCAAAGGTGCCCCACTCTTCGCGGGGAATGGAGCTCACCAGGTTTGTGAGGCTGAAGGCGACCTCGTCGGACGTGAGGCCAAGCGCATCGCGGTTTTTGGTAGCAAGGTCGATGGCGCGCGGCTCGATATCGGTAGCAGTGCAGGTAACGTGCCCGCGGCGCTCCCAGGCAAGGGAGAGCGAAATGCAGCCCGTGCCGCAGCCGACCTCGAGAACGCGGGCAGTGCAGGGCTCGGTTGGGGCAGATACGTTAGCCTCGGCGGCATCTTGCGCGGGAGTCGCCTGTTGGTCGTTGTCCTCAATGGCGATGCCGTATTCGTCGAGCTCGGGCTCGGGGGTTTCCATGGCCTCTGCTTCTGCCGCTTCGGCTTCTGCTGCCTGCGCGGCGGCTTCCTCGGCCTCGCGGTCGGCCAGTTCCTCGGCATAGGCGCGGCTACCGAGCACGTCGCTACCCAGCGCAGCCTCATCGGCGGCCGTCAGGTTGGCGGCACGGCGCTCGGCGGCCGCGCGTTCGTCAGCCAGCGCCGCCTCGGCTTTGCGGGCCTGCTCGACCTCATCGTTCCAAGGCAGCTCAACACGCTGACGGGCAGCAGCCTCGGGGCTCAGCACCTCGGCATCCAGATAATTGAGGACTTCCTCGACGAGCATCTCGGTCTCGGGGCGCGGAATGAGCACACCGGGGGCGCACGCGACGTCGATCATGCGAAACTGCGTGCTGCCGGTGATGTACTGCAGCGGCTCGCCCTTCGCGCGACGGACGACCGCCGCGTGCATGGTCTCGAGCTGCGATGCGTCGAGCGTCTCGTCCATGCGCATATATAAGTCGATACGCGCCAGACCCGTAGCTGCGCACAGCAGCCACTCGGCAGAAAGACGGGGGTGCTCCTCGCCGCGCTCGGCCAGGTACTCCTTGGTCCACTCGAGACAACGCTTGATGGTCCAGATCTCGTTTGCCATGGGGTCCTCCCCTCTTAAGCGCCGGGCGGCGCGCGAATGTCGGAGCAGATTGTACGCGAGGCCAGCGCTTGGCAAGGGACGATTGAAGGCGATTATCGAGAATCAGCCCAGAATTTTGCTTGGAACCCATCTGAAGTGCCCATTCGTCGACGTCTAAATCTGCATCCGTCAAGCTTTTGGCAAGGTTGACCCAAAACTGACCAATATCTAACCAAGAACTTGCCACATCGCTTGACGCGCGACGCATCAAAAATCGCCCCGTGACTTCTTGGACGATTTTTCGAGCAATATTTTCAATTGCAGACGCATACCATTAATTACTTTAAGCAGGCAAACAGCCTAAAGGCCATCAAGACGGATTGAATAACATCTCAAAGCAATGTGCCCAACCTAGTCATTTAAGAACGTCCCCAATGACTACCTCTAAGGTGCCGCAGGTTGAGCATACCGCATCCGGAGCATGGCAACGCCGCAAGTAGAGGACGGACAGCGAGCGGGCCGCATTTGAGACAAGGTGACGTGAAACGAAA
>URIJ01000014.1 GCA_900547835.1 uncultured Collinsella sp. | reverse complement strand
TGCGGGCGAGCTTACGTTGCGCGTACTCCACGACGTTATCGGTCTCGGCCGCAAAGCCGATTACGCGCCGCACACCCTTTTGACGCGAAAGCTCGGCCAAGATGTCAACGGTCTCGACGAGCTCGATTCGATCCAGACGCTCGTTGGCCTTTTTGAGTTTATGGTCCGCCGGAGCCGCAGGTGTATAGTCGGCGACGGCAGCTGCGCAAATGGCCGCGTCGGCCGTCTGGAAGGCGTTGAGGGCCGCCTGAAGCATCTCTGCGGCAGTCTGCACGCGCACGCACTCCACGCTGCGGGGAACATCGAGCGATGTCGGCCCCAGCACAAGCGTGACCTCGGCACCGCGGCGAGCGGCCTCCCCCGCCAGGGCGACGCCCATCTTGCCCGACGACCGGTTTCCGATGAAGCGTACGGGGTCGATCGGCTCGTGCGTGGGGCCGGCGGTGATGACGATGTTTTTGCCTGCCAGGTCCTGAGGTGCCGGGTTGAGTACCTCGCAGACGGCCTCGACGATGTCCTCGGGCTCGCTCATGCGTCCCGTGTCCACGTCGCCGCAGGCAAGGTAGCCGCTGCCCGGACCCACCACATGGACACCGCGCTCGCGCAGCGTGGCCATGTTGGCCTGCGTCGCCGGCGCCTTCCACATGCCGTTGTTCATAGCGGGTGCGATCACGATGGGTCGCGGCGTCGCAAGCAGCGTGGTGGAGATGAGGTCATCGGCGACGCCGTTGGCCATCTTGGCGATGATATTGGCCGTCGCGGGCGCCACGACCACCAGATCGGGCTCCTGCGCCAGCGAAATGTGGTGGATGGGGTCGGAGGGATCGTCGAATAGGCCCACCGCGACCGGCTCATTGGTGAGTGCGCGGAAGGTAAGCGGCCCCACAAACTCGGTGGCATGCTCGCTCATAACGACCTTGACGCGCGCGCCGCGCTTTTGCAGCAGGCGCACGATATTGCACGACTTATAGGCGGCGATCCCGCCGGTAATGCCCAGCAGGATCGTTTTTCCCTCAAGTTGCATTGAATTGTTGGATGCCGCCGTCATCGCTAGGCTTCCTTGCTCGGGAGTACTAGGAGGCGGTGGCAGTACGGGCAATGCGTGATCTCGCTACCGTCATGGTTGAGGTCGCTCATGGACGATGCCTGCAGCGCGGTGTGGCAGACCGTGGGGATGTTGCCCTGGATGGTCTCGACGGCCAGGCCGCGGAACTGCTTGAGCAGACGCTCGTAGTCGGTGAGAACGTCGGCCGGCAGCGTGGCAGCAAGCGCGGTGCGCTCCTTAGCGGCGGCGTCAATCTGAGCCTGCAGGTCGGCAGCCTTGGCGCGGGCGGCCTTGGTATCGGCCTTTACGCCCTCCTCGAACTTGGCGATGATGGCCTGCGCGCGGGCCTCGCGGTCGAGCGCCTCCTTATGGGCGACAACGACGTCCTTGCGGGTGTGCTCGATCTTGTCCAGACGCTTGGCCAGGGTTGAGAGTTCATTCTCCAGGTCCTGAACCTCACGGTAGTCGGAGCCGTCGACATGGCGCTTCTTGGCAGCCTCGATGGCGTTGTTGGTCTGAATCTCGGTGGTGTTGAGATCGTCGAGCTCAATGTCCAGATCCTTGCGCTGGGCGTAGAGCTTGGTCATCTCGGACTTGAGCTTCACATAGGTCTTGCGCTTGGAAGCGAGCTCCTTGAGCTCCGGCATATTGGCAAGTTCGCTCTTGTTGCGGGCGAGCTCCAAATCGATCTGTTGCAGCTTGAGTAGCGTAGCGCCGGCGCTCATAAGTTCTCTCCTTTTGTCACAGTCCACCATTGGCAAGGGTTCAGTATTTTAATCGCATGACGGGGGTCGACCCCGGCGTCAACTGCAGAGTTCATCAATATATCAACGAACGGCTCCTCAGAGCGGTCGTGGCCGAGCAAGATCACCGGCAGCCCGCGCAAGGCAAGGTCTTGCGCCACGTGGTAGCCCGCCTCGCCGGTTACGATGACATCTGCGCCCGCGGCGATGGCGAGCTCTCCAAAGTCTCCCAGGGAGCCGCCCAAAATGGCGACGGTGCGGCACGGACGATCGGCTTCGCCCCACACACGCGGGTCGCTGCCGAAGGCCGTGGCAGCACGGGTGGCAAGATCGCGCAGCGTGCACGGGTCGTTGAGCGTTGCAAGCGCGCCCAGGCCGGTGGCCTCGGGGTCGTCCACGTGCTCCAGTGAGCTCACGGGTTCGGCGACCAGCAGCTCGCTCAGGCAGGTGCGCGCTTCGTGCGAACGGTCCAGATTGGTGTGGAGCGAGATGATGCTCACGCCGCAACGCGCTGCCTCGTAGAGCGCCGCGCTGCATTGGGGGCGTGCGGAATCCGACGGACAAAACGCCTCGGGCGCCTTGATATAGATGGGATGATGCGTTAGCAGCACGTTGGCGCCGGCCTCCTGGGCGCGGTGCACATTGGCTTCGGTCGCATCGAGTGCGCAGGCAACACCGGTAATCTCCGCGGCAGGGTCGCCGACGGAGAGTCCTACATGGTCCCAACTCTCGGCATCGGTCTTGGGATAGCGCGCCAGCAGCGCGCGCTCAAGCTCGGCTACGATCATGCGGCGCCTACGATCGAGAGCAGCGCACTTGCAAACTCGTCCAGATCGCTCGGATTCACGCGGTCATCGAACGAGATGCGCAGTGCGCCCAGAGCCTGCTCGCGACCGATGCCCATCGCGCTCAAAACGTGGCTGGGGTCCATGCTGCCGCTCGAGCACGCCGAGCCGGCCGAAACCTCAAAGCCGGCGGCATCGAGCTTGACGATGAGCTCCTCGGAGTCCATGCCATCAACGTAGATCGACACCATGCCCGGCAGGCGATCGGCCTGTGTGTAGTCGCCCATGGTGGCATGAATACGCGGATGAGCCGTAAGCGTGGCGTAGAGCTTGTCGGAAAGGGCTTGCAGCTTCGCGCGCTCCTGAGCCACATGGGGCGTCAGAGACGAGGCGGCAGCGGCAAAGGCGAGCTGCGTGCGCAGGTCCTGAGTGCCGGCACGTCGTCCGGCTTCCTGTCCACCTCCAAAGATTCGGGGGCGCAGCGGCGTGCGGTTCTTAAGGTAGAGCGCGCCGGATGCCACGGGGCCACCGATCTTGTGCGCGGCAACGGTCATGGCGTCAACTCCCAGCTCGGTGACATCGAGCGGAATATGCAGATACCCCTGGATGGCATCGGTGTGGAACAGGGCGCCAACGGTATGCGCGGCCGCGGCAAGCTCGCGGATGGGCTGCACCACGCCGGTCTCGTTGTTGGCGACCATAATGCTCACGAGCGCCACGTCGTCGCCTAGCAGCTCGATAAGCGTGGCAGGCTCAATGTAGCCCATGCGGCAGGGCTGCACCAGGTCGACGGTAAAGCCGGCGGCACGCAGCAGCGGCAGGTTGTCCAGAATCGAATCGTGCTCGATGGCCGAAACGATGACACGACCACGCTTGCGATCGCGCTGACGAGCGCCCTCGGCAAGACCGAGCAGCGCCAGCTGGTTGGCTTCGGTGCCGCCGTTGGTCAGTACAATCTCGGACGGGCGGACGCGAGCGCCAAAGCTGCGGGCGATCTCGCGACGTGCAACCTCCAGACGCGCGGCAGCCTTGCGGCCGAGCGAATGCAGCGAGTTGGGGTTGACGCCGGCAAGCTCGCTGTCGTCGTACTCGCGCTGCGCAAGGAGCGCCTCGGCGCGCATGGGCGTCGAGGCGGCATAGTCAAGATTCACGGGTATGCGGTTTTGACCTGCGGTCATAAGGGTTTATGCCTCCTGTGCGGCCTCGTTGCCCAGCTTCTGCAGCAGCGCAACCTCGGCGGCGGGATCTTCGGACTTAAATACGGCGGAGCCGGCAACGAGCACGTTGGCGCCGGCCTTGACGACCTCGGCAATGTTCTTGGAAGAGATGCCGCCGTCGACCTCGATGAGGGGCGAAACGCCGTGACGCTCGCACATCGCCTTGAGCTCGTGGAGCTTAGCGATGGTGCCCGGGATAAAGCTCTGGCCGCCAAAGCCGGGGTTCACGCTCATGAGCAGCACCATATCGACGACGTCGATGATGCTCTCGAGCACGCACACGGGGGTGGCGGGGTTGAGCACCACACCGGCCTTGACGCCGCGCTGCTGCAGATGCGTGAGCGTGCGGTGCAGGTGCGTGGAGGCCTCGTAGTGCACGGTGATCATATCGGCACCGGCGTCGGCGTACCAATCGACCGTTTCGTCGGGGTTCGACACCATCAGGTGCGCGTCGACCGGTACATCGGTGGAGCGCTTGACGGCCTTAAGGATGTCAACGCCAAAAGTGAGGTTGCCGGTAAAGTGACCGTCCATAACGTCGAAGTGCACGTAGTCGGCGCCGGCGATCTTGTCGAGCTCGCCCTTGAGGTTGGCCATGTCGGCCGAAAGGACGGACGGAGCGATTTTGATGGAACCCATGGTAGAAGCCTTTCTGCGCTAGTCGGTGAGTCCGTAGAACTCTTGAGAAGGGACGCGATCGGTAAGAATCTCGAGCGCCCTATCCAAAGTAACACCGTTGTAGAGCGTTTGCTCCACGGCAAAGGTGAGCGGAATGTCTACGCCCAGTGAACGGGCAAGCTCGCTGACGCTGCGGGCCGCGACGGCGCCCTCGACCACCATATGCGTGCGCGCCTGGTACTCGTCGAGCGACACGCTGTGGGCAAACTCGTAGCCAAAGGTGCGGTTGCGCGAATGCTCCGAGGTGCAGGTGGCAATGAGGTCGCCCATGCCGGCAAGACCCATGCAGGTCATGGCTTGACCGCCGCGGGCGTGCACCAGACGGCTGATCTCGGCCAGGCCGCGCGTCATGATAAGGGCAAGCGTGTTGTCGCCCGCACCAGAACCGGCGGAAATGCCGCACACGATGGCGATGACGTTTTTCATGGCGCCGCAAACCTCGACGCCGGTCATGTCCTGCGACAGGTAGATGCGGAAGGCCGTGGATAGGAGCAGGTCCTTAAAGGTCTCCCCTATCTGCGGATCTTTGCTGGCGATGACGGCGGCAGAAAGCCCGCCGCGGCAGATCTCCTCGGCATGGTTGGGGCCCGAGAGCGCCGCCACGCGCGTCTCGTTGCCAATCTCGCTGGCGATGACCTCGCTCATGAGCAGGCCGGATTCGGGCTCAATGCCCTTGGTGAGGCAGAGCACCGGGGTATCGGCGGCGATAAAGGGCGCGGCCTGGTGGCAGACGTCGCGCAGGTGCGTCGAAGGCACGGCAAAGATGATGGCTTCGGCGCCGTCGAGCGCCTGGGCGAGCTCGGCCGTGGCGACAACGTTTTCCGGCAGCACGTAGTCCACCAGATACCGGGGGTTGCGGTGCTCGCCGTTAAGGCCGTCGGCCGTCTGCTCGCTATGGGCCCACATGGTCACGCGCTCGGCTCGCGCGGCGGCAAGGCCGGCGACGGCGGTTCCCCAGGAGCCAGAGCCAATCAGCGCAACATTCATGACTCTCTCCTACTTATCGTCGGGCTCGGTGACGCGCTTGGTAAACGAGAGCTTGGACTCCTTACCCGTCATGAGCTTTTTGATGTTCGCGCGATGGGCCCACACCACGGTGATGCCGATCATCGCCATGCAAAACTTGAGGCCTAGGCTGCTGTACGGAAAGACCGCGCAAGCAGCGATGGGAAGACCGATGGCCGCGGCAAGCGAGCCCACCGACACAAACTTGGTGATGGCGACGGCCACGATAAACATGCCCAGCAGCGAAAGACCGATGGGCCAGTACCAGGCGAGGATGACGCCCAGACCGACCGCAATACCCTTGCCGCCATGGAAGTTGAGGTACGGCGAGAAGATGTGGCCCCATACGGCCGCCAGGCAGATGACGCCGAGCATCCAGTCGCCGGCGGCACCGGGAGCCATGATGCTCGGCGGAAAGCCATAGCCCACGCTCGCGATGAGCGGACGGGCGATAAGGACGCAGATGGCGCCCTTCAGGCAGTCGAGTAGCAGCGTGAGCGCGGCCACCTTGGGGCCGGCCACGCGCAGCGCGTTGGTGGTGCCGATGTTGCCGGAGCCCGCCTTGCGAATGTCGGTGTGGTTGAAAACGCGGCCCAGGATCAGGCCAAACGGAATCGCTCCGATAAAGAACGAGACCACGGCGCAGATGGCGGTCAGCAGAATCGGATTAAGCATCCTTTTGCTCCTTCTTCCTAAAGAAGAGTCGGATGGGCGTGCCGGCAAAATCGAACGTGGAGCGCATACGGTTCTCCACGTAGCGCTGGTAGGTGTCGTTGACCAGGTCGCTGTGGTTGACGAAGAACGTAAACGTCGGCGGATTGACGCCCGTCTGGGTCACGTAGTGCATGCGCAGGCGACGCTTGCCGTCCACCACGGTATGACCGAACTCGCGCAGGTCGGTGAGGAACGTGTTGAGGCGCGAGGTGCTGATCTTTTGCGAGCGCGTCTTCTCGGCGGCGTCGACCATGGCCCAGATCTTCTCGACGCTGCGACCGGTGAGGGCAGAGATGCGCAGGTACTGGGCCCAGGGAGCCATGACGCCCAGACGGCGGTCGATGGTCTCCATGCAGGCCTCGCGCTTGCGATCGTCGTCGAGCAGGTCCCACTTGTTGAGCAGCACCACGATGGCGCAGCCGCGCTCGATGGCCAAGCCCATGACCTTCTGGTCCTGCTCGGTAACGCCCACGGAGGCGTCGACGACGAGCAGCGCCACGTCGGCACGGTCGATGGCGCGCAGGCCGCGGACCATGGAGTAGTACTCGATGTTCTCGTACACGGTGCTCTTCTTACGGATACCCGCAGTGTCGACCATGCGGTAGTGCTTGCCGTTGCGCTCGACGACCGTGTCGATGGCGTCGCGCGTGGTGCCGGCGATGTTCGAGACGATGGAGCGGTCGGCACCTAGGATGCGGTTGAACAGCGAGGACTTACCGGCGTTGGGGCGGCCGATGATGGCCACGTTCAGCGCGTCGGGGAACTCGTCGGCGACTTCGTCCTCTTCCTCAGGAAGCAGGGCCACGATGTCGTCGAGCAGGTCACCGGTGCCGTGGCCGTGCAGCGCCGAGAGCGGCGTGGGCTCGCCGATACCGAGCGAATAGAACTCCCAGATGCTGTCGTTCTCGCGATCGGGGTTGTCGAGCTTGTTCACCAGCAGAAAGACCGGCTTGTCGCAGCGCTTGAGCATGCGGGCGACCGACTCGTCCTCCTCGGTGACACCGGTGCGGCCGTCGACCACAAACAGGATGACGGCGGCTTCCTCGGCGGCGGCGAGGGCCTGGTCGCGGATGGACGTGGCAAAGACGTCGTCGCTCTTGAGCGGCTCGATACCGCCCGTGTCGACGATGGTGAACTCGCGGCCGTTCCAATCGGCCGTGTGATACGAGCGGTCGCGCGTGACGCCGCGGGACTCGTGGACGATGGCGTCCGAGGTCTGGGCCAGGCGGTTAACGAGCGTGGACTTGCCCACGTTGGGGCGTCCGACGACGGCGACGATAGGTTTCATCTGCTCTCCTTTAATGGGTAGGGTCAGTGGAATTAGTAGAGTCGGCAGGCACAATGCCAAGGATGTGCTCCAGGGTATCGAGCAGCTCATGCGGCATGGTCGACACCACATGAACCTCGGCGCCGCGACTGGTAAGGCTTGCGAGTAAATCGTCACGATGATACTCGTCAAGCGTCATGCCGTCAGCGTTGAACATGAGCTTAGGCACAAAGAGCATAACCCCCGACAGATCTTGGGGTAGCTGCTCCAAGATGTCGCTCGCGACGATGAGGCCGGTTACGTCCACGTTGCCGCCAAAGTAGCGGTTCTTGATGGCCGTGACAGTGCCGGCGAGTCCCTTGGGCGACTCCACAAAGCGGGCCACCGTGTCGCGTGCGCTGGCGCCCGAGAGGCACAGCAGGTGCTGGCTGCGGGCGGCGATGGCCTCGCGGACGCGGGCCAGACGCTCGGCGTCGGCAGCAAGCACGTCGTCGGTCTCGTCCAGATACGAGCGGATCATGCCAATGCCGTCGTAGTACTGCGGGTAACCGTCGTAAAAGTCCGCCTCGGGAGGATCGATGCCGGCGTCCAGATAGAACTCGTCGCTCATCTGGAACGTGTGGCGGCCAAAGCGCTCGTACGCGCGGTCCTGGAACGGTCGGATCATGGCAATGGTTTCGCGCGCGAGCTCGGGCTTGTCGCTGTAGGACCAGCTAAAACGGTTTTGATGCTTGGTAAAACCGAGCGGCACAATGCCCAGACTTGTGATTTGCTCGTGCTCCTCGCAAAAGCGCAGGGTCTTTTCCAGCTCCTCGCCGTCGTTCATGCCGGGGCACAAAACGATCTGTGCGTGAATCTCGATGCCGGCGGCCATGATGGCCTCGAGCACGTCCATGCCGCGCTGGGCGTTGCGGCCCATCATGCGGCGGCGGACATCGGGGCTTACGGCATGGACCGACACGTTCATGGGGCTCATGTTACGCTCGATGACGTTTTGCACGTCCTCGTCGGAGAGGTTCGTGAGCGTGACAAAGTTGCCCTGCAAAAAGCTCAGGCGGTAATCGTCGTCGCGGATGTAGAGCGTGGAGCGGCCGCCCTTGGGCAGCATGGTCATAAAGCAGAACACGCAGGCGTTCACGCAGGTACGCATGCCATCAAAGATGGGGCCGTCGAACTCAAGGCCCCAGTCCTCGCCCGGGAAGCGGTCGAGCTCGACGGGGGTGACGCTGTTGTCGCGCGGGTCGAAAACCTCGAGGTCGACGGTGTCGTCATCTGCCTCCCAGAGCCACACAATCATGTCGGTGAGCGCCTCACCGTTGACCGTGAGCACGCGCATGCCCGGCTCGATACCCACATCCCACGCGGGCGACTCGGGACGCACGTTCTTTACGAGCGCGCCCTCACCCGGCTCGGGGTCGCGGCTGCGCCCGTAATCGGCCACCTCGGCGGCGTATGCGGGTACGGTCTGGTCCATGATTAGCGGCAAAGCTCCTTGATGCGTGCAACGGCGCGTTCGATGTGTTCTTGCGGGGTGGAGGCTCCGGCGGTGATGCCGATGTGGTGAGCGTCGGCAAACCATGCGGCATCGAGCTCGGAAGCTTCCTCAATGTGATGCGTGCGCTCGCAGGCATCAGCACAAATTTGCGCCAGGCGGCGCGTGTTGCCCGAATTTTTACCGCCCACGACGACCATACAATCACAGTGGTTGGCGAGGGTTGCGGCTGCCTGCTGGCGCTCGCTCGTGGCGGCGCAGATCGTGTTGATCACACGCAGCTCCTGCACGCGCGGGGTGATGGAGGCAACAACCTCGGCCAGGTTCTGCGCGGTCTGGGTGGTCTGCACAACCAGGCCTACCTTGCCCTTGAGCGGCAGTGCGTCCGCATCGGCGGCACAACTCACGACTTGAGCGTCGTCACCAGCATGGCCCAGGATGCCCTCAACCTCGGGATGGCCCGGCTCGCCCACGACGATCACACGGTAGCCCTCGCGCACCAGGCGCTCGGCGGCCACATGAACCTTCTTCACGTAGGGGCAGGTGGCATCGACCACGGTAAGGCCGCGTTCGCGAGCGGCATCGATGACCTGCGGCACCACACCGTGGGCGCGAATGATCACGGTGCCCGATGCGGCATCGTCCAAGGTGTCGGCCAGACCGACGCCTGCCTCGGCGAGCTCGCGCACCACGATGGGGTTATGGATGAGCGGGCCCAGCGTGTGGACCTGAGTGCTCTCCCCCGCCTGCGGGGCGGCGGCCAGCGCCATGTCGAGCGCTCGCTGCACGCCGTAGCAGGTGCCGGCGTGGGCGGCGATTTCGATGGTGGGGGCGTCTTCCTTGCCGGGCACAGCCTCGGCAGTGTTAATAACTTCCTCGCCCATGGCTAGAACCTGCCCGGATGCTCGGCGCACAGGTCATCGCGCATGGCGTAGACGCGACTCATGGCCTCGGACTCAAACCATGCCAGGCGCTCCTTGCGCTTGAGCTCGGCCGGAGCGTCGGCTAGCGAGATGGCCTTGCCGGCACGGATCCAGCACTTCTTGGGGCGCATGAGCTTTTTGCCCGCAGGCGTAATATCGGACCAGCCGCAGATGGCGAGCGGGTTGACGGGCGCCTTGCCCATCTGGGCGATGAGCGCAAAGCCGCCGTGGACCTCGGGCTTGATCTCGCGCGAGCGGATGCGCGTGCCCTCGGGGAAGATCAGGACATCCTCGCCGCGCTGCAGTGCGTGCTGGGCGGCACGCAAGCACTTCATGTCAGCGGTGCCACGCTCGACGGGAATGCCGCCTACGCGGCTAAAGGCCCAGCGCACGATCTTGGTTTTGGCGAACTCGGACTTAAAAATGGGGCGAATGCGGCGGCCGCCAAAGAACAGCGCCGTCTCTACAGCCAGGAGCTCGGCCATCGAGGTGTGGTTGCAGATGACCACGCTGCCGCGGCCTTCCTGGCGCTCAAACAGCAGATCGGCGTCCTCGACCTTCCAGCGCCACATGAGCTTGGAGAAGGCCCAGAGGATTGCCATGACCACGACGACGGTGCCGCGTATGAGCGCGGGGAACTCGGCGTAGGGGGCGTTGTAGTAATCCTCGGGCGTCTGTTTAAACAGGCGCATGGGCTACCTCCTTTGGTTGATGAGGTCCTCGATAATCGAGACGACCTCATCGATGGTGTGGGCGGTGGAGTCGACGTGCACGGCGTCCTCGGCGGGCACGAGTGGCGCGACCTCGCGGCTGCTGTCGAGCTTATCGCGCTGCTTGAGGGCGTCGAGGGTCTCGTCGACCTCGGCCTCGAGCTGCTCGGTGGTAAGCGGCTGGGCGTCGTTTTGGTGGCGCTGCAGCACGCGGCGGCGGGCGCGCTCACGCGGGTCGGCGGTCAGGAACACCTTGACCTGCGCGTTGGGAAACACGACGGTGCCGATGTCGCGACCCTCGGCGACAATGTCGCGGTCCTCGGCGGCGCGGCGCTGATGGATAAGCATGGCGGCGCGCACACCCGGGTAGGCCGAGACCTTGGACACGTTGGCGTCGACCTGCGGGGTACGAATGGCGGCCGAAGCGTCCTGGCCGTCAATGGTCAGGCGCGTATCCTCGCCGGTGCCGTTGGTAAAGCGAATCTCGATCTGCTCGGCGAGGGCGTCGATGGCCGCCTCGTCATCCAGGTCGATGCCGCGGTCGAGCGCGGCGAAGGTGACGGCGCGATACATGGCGCCCGTGTCGAGCTTGTTAAAGCCCAGCTGGCGGGCGATCTCCTTGGCGATGGTGGACTTGCCGGAACCGGCGGGGCCGTCGATGGCGACGATCATGCAATGCTTCCTTTCGGTGGTTGACGTACTGGTATGGGACGCAGGCGCTGGGGCGTGGCGGACTGACTAGCCCGTGTAGCGCTCGCGGTAGGTGTTGCGCTTGGGCGCGGAACCGTGGCTGCCGTGGTGACGCGTGCGGCTCGCTGTGTTGGTCGCCGGCGCGGCGCCCCGCTTGGAGCTGGCCTGCTTGGGCGGGATGCCGCCGGCCTTGAGAATCTGCACCTCGCGGTCGGTGAGCTCGCGCCACGAGCCCTTAGCCACGTCCTTGAGCTCCAGACCGGCAAAGTTACAGCGGTGCAGGCGGATCACGGGGTGGTGGATCTTGCTCAGCATGCGCTTGACCTGGTTCTTGCGGCCCTCGCGGATGATGACCTCAACGGCGGTGGTACCGGGCTTGACACCTTGCGGAGCTACGGCCTCGGCCTCGCGCGCGTTGATGACGCGGCAGATTGCCGGCTGACACAGGCCGTCGTCGAGCTCAATGCCACGACGGAGTGGCTCCAAGTCGCGGTCGGACAAGTCTCCGTCAACGAGCGCCTGGTAGGTCTTGTAGACGTGCTTGCTGGGGTGCAGCAGGTCCTGCGATAGGTCGCCGTCGGTGGTAAAGAGCAAAAGGCCTGTGGTGTCTCGGTCCAGGCGGCCCACCGGGAATAGTCCCGGAAAGCGGTCGCGGGGGACCAGGTCGGCCACGCAAGGGCGCTCCTGCGGGTCGCTCATGGTGGTGAGGTAGCCGGTCGGCTTGTAAAGCATCAGGTACACGGCGCCCTGGTTGAGCTTGACGGGCATGCCGTCGACCTCGATATGGTCGCGGTCGACGTCGACCTTGGTGCCCAGTTCGGTCGCGACCTGGCCGTTGACGGTCACGCGGCCGGCAGTCATCAGGTCTTCCGACCCGCGGCGGCTCGCCACGCCCGCGCGCGCCAAAAAGCGCTGCAGGCGCATGGTGTGCGGATAGACGGGCTGGGCGTCGGTGGCGGGTACTGCGTTACCCATGGCGCGCGTCTCCCCTACTTCGTTAGTCCTCGTCATGCAAATCCTCCGAGGTCTCGTCGACGTCCAGGGTTTCCAAGTCCTCGACTGCCTCAACATCTTCAACATCGGTATCGAGCAGTTCGCGCTCTTCGTCCAGGTCCTCGGCCTGCTCCTCGAGCGTGGACTGAATGCTGCGGCCGCTCAGGCGCTCGCGGATAAACTGGCGCGACTGCTCGTCGGGGGCAAACTGCTCCAGATCGGGCAGGTCACGGGTGGAGCGCAGACCGAACTTCTCCAAAAAGGCGTTGGTCGTGCCGTAGATGATTGCCTGTCCGCGCTGGGGGTCGCGGCCGAGCTCGCGCACCAGACCCTTGTCAACGAGCGACGCGATGACGCCGTCGGAGTTGACGCCGCGGATGCCCTTGACCACCTCGCGCGTCACAGGCTGGTGGTATGCGATGACGGCCAGGGTTTCGAGCGCCGCCTGCGACAGCTTTTGCGTGTCCCAGCTCAGCACGTAGGCCTCGACCACGTCGTGGTAGGCGGGATGAGTAAACAGACGCCAGCCGCCGGCGACCTCGCGCAGCTGAAAGCCGCGGTTGGCCTCCTCGTACTCAACCTTGAGCTCGGCGAGCAGCGATGCGCACTCGCCCGGGGCGATATCCAGCGCACCTGCCAGCGCGGGTGCGCTCACGGGGTCGCTCGACACCAGCAGCAGCGCCTCAAGGGCGCCTTTGATGCTGTTTGCCTCCAGCGTGGAAAGGGTTGACATGGTTGCGGCTCCTATTCGGTGAGCTCGGGGCCCTCGCCGGGCACGTATGCCTCGGCTCCCTCGACTCGGTTGATGCAGATGGTTCCGAAGATCTCGTCCTGGCTCAGCGTGAGCGAGCCGCGCTTGGCAAGCTCAAGCATGGCCAGGAAGGTGACGACGAGCTGCTCGGTGGTGGCGTCGCCGTCCAACAGCTCGCGGAAGGTGCAGGTTTGGTGCGCCATGGTAAAGCGGTCGACCGATGCCACCGTCAGGTCGAGCGGCACGCGATGCGGCGCCACGTGCTCGGCCTCCAGCAGGAAGGTCTGGCGCTTGCCGTCCAGGTCGGCGCAGATGACGGCGAGGCCGCGCAGGGTGATGCCGGCCAGGTAGTCGGGCATAAGGCCCAAAAACTCGGGGTCGGGGCCGGCCACACGCGGGTGCATGCGGCTTTCGGCCTGCATGCGGGCACCGAGGGCCGCAGCCGCACCCTTAAACTGCTTGTAGGCAATCAGACGCTGAATCAGGACCTCGCGCAGGGCGTCGCCGTCGAGCGCGCCTAGTTCCTCCAGGTCCTCGTCGTCCTCGTCATCGTCGTCATCATTTTTACGCGGGGCCTCCTGCGGCACCAGAGAGGCGGCCTTGATGTCCAGAAGGGTTGCCGCGACCAGCAGAAAGTCGCTCGCCACGTCCAGGTCCAGCGCCTCGATGCGCTCAGCCTCGGCAAGGTATTGCTCGGCCACCTCGCTGATGGAGATGGCGCCGATATCTACTTTTTGGCGGGTTACCAGCTGCAGCAGCAGGTCGAACGGTCCGCTGTAGACCTGCGTCGACACGCGATACGACATCTTCGACCTCCTTTGACGGCGCCTTCACGGCGCGGTTTGGGTGCATGTTACGACCGTTTTGCACGGTCGACCTGTAAGTTTACCCTAGATGCCGGCGATTGCGAAGTTGAGCAGCCGCTCAGCCAGCGGATACACGGTAACGTCGAAATAGCGGCCGATCACGTCGATGCCGGTCCACATGGGCAGCAGGTACAGCACCAGGATGAGGATGGGCATGGCGTATTGCTGCAGGCGGTAGTAGTTTGCGAGTGCCTTGCCCTTGAGGAAGGGCACGATGATCGATGAGCCATCGAGCGGCGGAATCGGGATGAGGTTAAAGAACGCGAGCGATAAGTTGACCACGATAAAGGTGGCGCCGAAGTTCATGATTTGGGACGCCACGGCAAAGGACATGCTGGCGTAGAGATTGCCGTACGCTGCGTGCATGAGGGCTGCGGCCAGGCACGCAAGCGTGATATTCGATGCGGGGCCGGCCGCGCTCACCAGGACCTCGTCGCGCTTGGGGTGCTTGAGGTTGTTGAGGTAGACGGGTACGGGTTTGGCGAAGGCGAACACCGGGCCACCGGCTGCGAGCATGAGCAGCGGCAGGATGATGGTGCCAAACGGGTCGATATGGTTGAGCGGGTTGAGTGAGACGCGTCCGCGCGAACGGGCCGTCTTATCGCCGAGTGCCCAGGCCGCGGCGGCGTGCGCGCTCTCGTGGATCACGATGCCCACGATGACGGCGACGGCGCTGGCGAGTAGGTTCATGAGGTAGCTGCTGGACATGGCGCTCCCCTAGCGGACGCGGCGCGAGGCGCGCGTGAGCAAGTAGTCGGCCACAAACAGGATGACGGCCACGATGGCGTAATCCAAGCGGAACACGCCGCCAAAAGGTGAGGTGATGACGCCATAGCCGGCAATGGCGCTCGGCAGTGCGCGAGAAAGCTCAACGACAAAGCCCACGATCTGCAGCTTGGCGGTGAGGCCGCTAAAGCACAGCAGCACGGTCATCGCGCTCATAAAGATGCCGCAGATGCGACAAGCGATGGCGATGATGCTCATCGCCACGGCAGCGGCCTTACGAGAGTTCACGCGCGGTCTCCTCTTCGATCTGGGTGGAAAGCTCCAACCATTCGTCCTCGAGCTTGGGCAGCTCTTGCTTAAGCCCGTTATATTCCCCCAGCGCAGCATTGAACTTGTCTTGATCGGCATAAAGCTCTTCGCTTGCCATCAATTCCATAAGCTCGTCATAGCGGGCACGCTTTTTGTCGAGCTCCGTCTCGATCTTCTTGAGCTGGTTGCGCACGCCCTTGAGCTTTTTGTTGAGTGCGGCACGGGCCTGGGCCTCGGCGCGCTTTTGCTCCTTGGTCTTTTTGCCCTCGGCAGGCTTGGAAGCGGTGGCGGGGGTGTCGGGCTGGGCCGCGGTGACCTTGGCGGACTTGGTCGCGGCCGGTGCACTCTCCCCTGCCGCCTCGGCGGCGGCGCGGGCTGCGAGGTCCTCGCGCTTGTAGAGGTAGTAGTCGTAGTCGCCGTCATAGACCGTGACCTTGCCATCGCGGATGTCGATCACGCGGTTGGCCACGGCGCGCACCAGGTGTTCGTCGTGGCTGATCAGCACGATGGTGCCGGGGAAGTTTTGCAGGGCGTTCTCGAGCATGTCCACCGAGTCGATGTCCAGGTGGTTGGTGGGCTCGTCCAGGCACAGGAGCGCCTCGGGGGCCACGAGCATCTTGGCCAGGGCCAGACGCGCTTTTTCGCCGCCGGAGAGGACGCGAACCTGCTTCTCGATGGAATCGTTGTCGCTAAACAGGAAGGCGCCCAGCAGGCTGCGCTGCTGCGGCACGGTCCACTTGGGCGTGACGGTGTCGATCTCTTGCAGGACGGTGTTGGACTCGGTCATGCCCTCGAGCGCGTGCTGGGCGTAATAGGCCACGCCCACGTTGGTGCCCAGGTCGCGGGTGCCGGTGGTGGGCGGCTCCAGTCCGGCGATGATCTTCATGAGCGTGGACTTGCCGGCGCCGTTGGGGCCGACGAGCGCCACGTGCTCGCCGCGGTAGAGCTTGAGGTCGATGTCGCTGTAGATGTGCTTGTTGCCGTAGGACTTGGACACGCCCTCGAGCCCCACGACCATGTCGCCGGAGCGCGGCGGGTCGGGGAACTTAAAGTCGATGTGCTTGTGGCCCTCGGGCAGGATGACAAGCTCCTTTTTGATCTGCTCGATCTTGCGGATGCGCTCCTGGGCCTGGGCTGCCTTGGTGGGCTTGTAACGGAACTTGTCGACGAAGACCTGCATATGGGCGATGTCGCGCTCCTGGGCGGCGCGCTTGGTGCGCATCTGCTCCAGGTTGTCCTCGCGCTGCTTGAGGTAGCTGCTGTAGTTGCCGGTGTAGGTGGTCACGCGGCGGTTCTCGAGCGCGGCGACGTGGTCGACGCAGGCGTCCATGAAGGCGCGGTCGTGGCTGACGATGAGGACGGCGCCGTCGTAGTTGGCGATAAAGCCGCGCAGCCACTGGACGCTCTCGAGGTCCAGGTGGTTGGTGGGCTCGTCCAGCAGCAGCAGGTCGGGGTGGCGCAGGAAGAGCTTTGCCAGCGCAATACGCATCTGCCAGCCGCCGGAGAACTCGGAGCACGGGCGTTCAAAGTCGGTGACCTTGAAGCCCAGGCCGGACAGGATTTTGCGGGCGTTGCTCTCGAGCTCGTAGCCGCCCAGGTGCTCAAAGCGGTCCTGGACCTGGCCATACTCGTTAAGGAGTGCGTCGACGTCCTTCCCCTGTTCGGAGAGCTCGGTGATCTGGGCCTGCAGCTCGTTGGCGCGCTCGCCCATGCGGCGGATTTCCTTGGCGGCGGCCATGACCTCGGCAAGGATGGTGGTGTCCTTTTGCTCCAGATTAGTTTCCTGCTCTAGGTAGCCCACCTGGCAGTCCTTGGCGTACTGGACCTGGCCGGAGTCGGGACTGTCGATGCCCATGATGATCTTGAGCATGGTGGTTTTGCCGGCGCCGTTGGGGCCCACGAGCGCGAAGCGCTCGCCGGGGTTGATCTGGAAGGACGCACCGCTAAAGAGGACGCGTGCGCCGAAGCTTTTTTCGATCTTGTCGACCAGGAGGATCATGGTGCCGCCTTTGACCTTGTGTGCCTATATGAAAAAAGGCCCCAACTTGCGTTGGAGCCTCATTCAATGCTCGGGTGGAGACGAGGGGGATCGAACCCCTGACCTCTTGACTGCCAGTCAAGCGCTCTCCCAGCTGAGCTACGCCCCCGTGCGAAGAAGTACTATACGGGAACTCCCCCGCCGATGCAAGGACAATTTTGGAAATATTCTGCGGCGCGTGGAACAGGCACGAGGACGAAGAGACACACGATGCCCGAAATAGCCCGCGGGGCGCGCCCCAGGTGCCGCCGGCCAGAACAAAGCAATCCGCGGTGCTTCCGCGGGAGGGTTTCGTCTGAGCCCCTCTCCGCGCCTTCGGGTCAATTTACTGAATCGTGCGCAGCTCGCGCCAGCTGGTCGCTTCATAAACGGACCGGTTTACTACGACGATTCCCGGATTTCCGACCTCACGCCTGCTTTCGCAAAACGGGCAGGCAATCTACCTGCGGTTTTACGAGCGGCGAATTCGGTGTGTTCAGCCACCCTCAATCCAACGTAGTAAACCGGCATTGTTTTAAAATGGGACTTAATTACTGGCAGCATATAAAGTATTAAAAATGCTCACTAGGCCATTATTACTTACCAATACCAAGCCAATTGCACAGAACGTTTGCGCGCAATCTGGTCTCAGCACATCTCATCCCCTCGGTTTTTGGCTTGTAGCGCAACTCCAATCGCTTACACACACTGTGAATGATGGCATCAAGCTGTTCGTGATCATTGAGCATGTCATGAGTTACAAGAAATACGTCGTATCCCATGCTTTGCAATGCTGTCATTCGTGCGGCATCGTGGTCCAGCACGGCGCCTGAACCATGGATAACCTCTCCCTGAAGTTCGATAATCACAGCTTTCATTATTATTGGGTTTACGATGACGATATCGCCGTAACAGATTTTCTGACCTGCGATTTTTCGAGCTGAATTCGACAGCGGTGTTAAGTCGTTGACGTATATGTTTTTAAACTCCGCTCCGCCAGTACGCCTCGGAAGACTTAGCAACATGATTCCAGCAACTTCTAGCGGGGATGCCGCAATACCCATTACCTGCCGTGCGGCTTCGTAGAATTGTTTTCCCCACATCTCGCCCTTAACCTTCGCTGCAAATTTGTGCAGTTCTTCTATTTCAATAAGAGGCTTTCTCATCCAGAGCGATGTGCCTTTTCCGTTTGCTTTATTTCCGGATCCGTCATTCTGCTACCCACTTTGATCATTCTCGCTGTCCTTCTGGCTCGCCCGAGCATAGACTCGCTTCCATGGGGCCTCGTCTTGGGTTTCATCTAGTTCAAAAAGACTTTCTGTGGTGTACTGCTCTTCTTCTGATTTTGCTTGCTCAAGTGCCATGTCGACCGCGGGCGATGGTTTAAAAACCGAAAACCATCCGCAGAGCTCGTACATGGCCAGAACCAGGTCGCATGAAGAAACGCTTCGAGTCATGGTGAATAGCGTATGAAGAGGGTCTGTGACGCTAAAGCCCATGCCCGTGTCGATCGAGACCTTCTCTGTATAGGCGCTGTTCCATCGGATGGTCCGTCTTGTCTCGGAATGTAGGTTGCTTCGAGTTGATGCTGCTGTGATGACTGGGGTCTCGAGGACGTCGGTTACGAAAGGGGCTTGGGATAGAGCTCGCCAGCCTTCTTCGGAGTTGGGTTTGCGCGGGTAGAGGTCGCGCACCTGCGGTGGGCAGCGCCAATAGCGGAATGCGGTGTTTGCGCAGACGATTTCGTCCATTTGCGCCTCCCTTGGTATCGGCCGTAGGCCATGCGGTTGTGGTCGTGGACGATTATCTACTGGGGCATCATGCGGGTAAGTACCGGAAGCTGACCAAACGCTGACCAATAGCTTGACGAGTTCTGTCGAAAATCCCACGTATGATAGAAATCCGCTGGAAGGAGCTCTGGGCGTGTGGTCCCTGTCTCCACACTTGCGCATGAATCACATGGGGAATTCAATGAAAATACGCATGCGTTTTATGCAAAACGCGCAATGACGTCAGCAAAATAGTTGTGATATAAAATTACGCCTTAGACGACTATGATTTATTTTTGGTGTCACCCTGGTGTCAAAAAGAAAAAGGCCAGAGGCTTAACACCTCTGACCTGCGCTTTAGATGGTGGGCGATACAAGATTCGAACTTGTGACCCCATCCGTGTGAAGGATATGCTCTACCCCTGAGCCAATCGCCCGTCGCCTTTCGGCAAAAGAGATACTATCATAGCCGCGCCTGGTTTACCAAGAACTTTTTGCCCCCGATTTTAAATTCGTGGATGCTAGCTAAGCCAAAGCAACCAAAGCAATAGGTAAAACAGCAGCTTAACCACCATTTACCGCTTTATCCACGAGGTCTCGGGGCGACAGATTAGTCGCGCATTGTTGTATGCCATGTCGAGCGTGAGGCAGGTGCGCGCGGCGTAGAAACCGTCCTCGCGCTGGATGGTCAGCGCCAGTTCGGGCTTGTCGCCGGTTAGGCACAGCGGCAGCAGCAGTTGGATCCGACCGCCGTAGAACTGCGGCACGGCGAGCGTGTAGTTGGCGGCGGCGCGGCGGGCGGCCTCGACGACGGCGCCCTCAAAGGCACGGCGCAGCAGCAGCGAGTTGCCCTCCCCCATCAGGCTAGCGGGAATACGCGTAAGGTTCTCCTCATCGCCCAGAATGTGGTCGATGTTGGAGCGGATGGGCAAGCGGTAGTCAAAGACCAGCTCGGAGGGGTCCTCGGCAAAGCGCACGCGGCACGGCAGGTACTCAAACGAGACCAGCATGGGGTCGCTCTCCTTAAAGAAGCCCTTCAAAAACCAGCGCTGGCGCGCGTCGGGCTTGGTGTTGGGCTCAAACAGGCCGTAGATGGTCTCGTAGCGACGCGTGTACAGGCCGGTGTTGAACAGGCAGCGGTCGCCGTCGAACACCAACGGCAGGTTGGACGGCGCGGTCTGGTTCACGTCGCGTTCGGTCAGAAACACCGCGCGGCTAAACGAGAACGACAGGTAATTCTTAAGGATACGGTTGTTGGGACCCCAGTCCTCGGGATCGGCGAGGTCTACCAGGCGGTCGTAACAGGGCTCGGGGCAAAACGCAAAGTCGTAGACATTGCTGCACAGGGTGTTGGGGATCTCCATGTGGCGTCCAATCCAATTGATAGCTGGCGGGCGGATGCTTTGATTCTATACGGGCGACACGTCGCCGGTACGCGCAACGCAATTGCAT
>URIJ01000013.1 GCA_900547835.1 uncultured Collinsella sp. | reverse complement strand
CTCTCGATTACCACCGTCTGCTCGCGCAGCTCCGGGTGGCGCTGGGCAAAGCGCTCGTAGCCGTCCACGTAGACCAGGCGGTTATATACGTCGTCGCAGACCACGTAGATGCCCGCCTGCTCCGCCACGTGCGCCACGGCGTCGAGCGATGCCGCGTTGAGAATGCAGCCCGTAGGATTGTTGGGCGAGCAGATGACGATGGCCTTGGTCGCCGGTGTCACGCAGGCACGAAGCGCTTCCTCATCGATCTGAAATTGCGCAGGCTCCGTATCCAAAAAGACTGCTTTGGCGTGGTTGGCCACGACGATGCTCTCGTACAGGCCAAAGGCCGGCGTGGGGATGATGACCTCGTCGCCGGGGTTGAGCATGGCCATAAATGTTGCCGACAGGGCCTCGGTCGCGCCGTCGGTCAGAATGACCTCGTCGGCAGAATACGTAAGGCCCGCGTCGCCCATATATGCGGACAGCGCCTCGCGCAGGGCGGGGCGGCCGTTGTTGGGCGGATAGTGCGTGTCACCGCGATTGAGCGAGGCAGTCACCTCAGCGCTAATCACATCGGGCGTAGGAAAATCGGGCTCGCCGAGCGCAAGCGCAATGCATCCCGGATGCTGCGCGGCGAGCGCGTTGATCCGGCGGATGCCGGAGGGCTTGAGCGTGGCAAGCGAAGTATTCATGGGCAGGCGCATGGCGTTCCTTTCGTAAGGGTTGCACTAGGATAGCGCGGCTAGGCGCCGCCAGACGGTGTAACCTAAACGGAAACCAACCGGAAAGGAGGCGACATGGAGACGACCGCACGCGGCGATGTACCAAAAACGCTGCAAACCATTGCGTATATCAGCATTCCCAATAGCGCCGATCTTGAGTTTTTGCTCTGGGACCTGCAGGATGCCATCGCCGCCTATGCCCGGTTTTCCGGCACCGTACTCCCCCACCCGGTTGACTTGAAGGCGGATAATGTCGACGGCGTTGCCGATGGCATCGTGCTGGCCATTGAAGATGTGGCTGACGATGAGACGTTGACTGCTATCGAGCAGGCGCTTGAGCGCTTTGGCAGTACGGGAACGCGTGTCTATGCCGCGATTCGAGCCGCACAAGAGGGCGCTGAGCAG
This sequence comes from uncultured Collinsella sp., assembly GCA_900547835.1. Lineage (GTDB taxonomy): Bacteria > Actinomycetota > Coriobacteriia > Coriobacteriales > Coriobacteriaceae > Collinsella. Next base: position 19,282 of record URIJ01000013.1, on the reverse strand, counting down.
GCGCGCGGGACCGCCGTTCGTCTGCACAAGGCATGTGAGCACCATGACCAATTGTGGTGTGGCGGCGTTGTCATCTGTTCCGGCGGCGGCATCGCAGCGCTTCGTCGCTCTCCGCGCATGGGACTCTTGCGGCGACCGTTTTCGGAAGCGATGGATAAGCTTGTGGGCGCTGTGCGCATGGGCTGCTCCGTCGAGCATGCACAGCGACTTGGCGGCGGCAATGCCGCCAACGTCGACACCGACGGCATGGTTTGCGCCGAGCCAGCCGTGCCCGCGCCGATCTGGCGAGGCGTTCTGAAACGCCTCGGCGCCCGCGCCCAATCAGATATCTAAATTAGAGAGCGGCCCAGTCAACGGCTTCGTGCCAACGCTCAACAAGACGCTCCAGACGCCAGGCGGCATTGGCGGGACTTGTCGAGGGCAGGACGATGGCAGGCAGCCCCGTCCGATCTTGCAAGTAGCGTTTGTAGAGTCGCCCTGCCGTGCCGCCGTTACAGGCAACGACCTCAATCGGCGCGGCATCGGTAATGCGCTCGATATGTGCCGGCACAACGTTGCGGATGCTCGCGTCGCTCGAGCCCTTAATGTCGCAGCTCTCGACCACATCCCACAGGGCCACGCCGCCGTTCAGCAGCATGGCCCGCTTGGCGGCAATGGAGGCATCGAGCGTCGCGGGCTCACCGCTTGCCAAAGGATCGCCCTCGTTGGGCGGCACAGGCATACCGAGGCACGTGGCCATCACACGCCAAAAGCGATTCTGAGGGTTGCCGTAATAAAAGGCATTGGCGCGCGAAAGCACCGAGGGAAACGACCCGAGCACCAAAACGCGCGAGTGCTCGTCAAACACGGGCTCAAACCCATGCTCAATATGTTGATAGCCCTCGTCCGGCGCAGCCACGAATTAGGCCCTCAGCAGATAGCGCACCTCGTAGGGTGCAAGCTCAAGGGAGCCCAGCAGCTCGACCGTGGGCGCATCGTCGGCAAGCAGGTCGACGAAGGAGCCGTTGAGCTCGCCGGCTCCAAAGGTATAGGGCTCGTTCACGGCGTTGACCGCCACGAGCACCGTCGCGTCATCGCAGGCGCGCTCGAACAGCAGCTGCTTATTCTGGATCACCACGTTGCGATAGGCACCGTAGTTGAGGGCACGGGCCGCCGCGTCGTTTGCCGAGCGCAGGTGCGTGAGCTGCTTGATGAAGGCCGTCAACTCGTTGGGCGCAGGCTCATCGAGCGCAGGGCGCAGCGCCCAATCGCCATCGGGGCCGCCCTTTTCGCCGGCAATCCCCCACTCGCTGCCATAGTAGACGCATGGGATGCCCGGCATGCCAAAGAGCATGCCATAGGCGGGGCGCAGGCAGGACTTGTCGGTAAGGATGCTCGCCAGGCGCGGCACATCGTGGTTGTCGACAAACGACAGCAGATGTTTGCCGCGGTAGATGCACCACGGATCGCCGCCAAACTGGCGGTGCAGCGAATGGGCGATCTCGAACATGTTGACCGAGTTAAAGCTGGAGTACAGGCCCTTGTAGCACTCGTAGTTGGTGCAGGAGTCGAGCATCTCGTCGTTGACGATTTGGTTGTAGTCGCCGTGGAGCGTCTCGCCGATCAGCACAAAGTCGGGCTTGAGCTCACGGGTAAAGGCATGTAGGCGGCGCATAAAGTCGCGGTCGAGCATATAGGCAACGTCCAGGCGCAGGCCGTCGACGCCAAAGACCTCGGCCCAGCGGCGCACGGACTCAAGCAGGTAATCGACCACAGCGGGATTTTGCAGGTTGAGCTTCACAAGCTCAAAATGGCCTTCCCAGCCCTCGTACCAAAAGCCGTCACCATAGCAGGAGTCGCCATCAAAGCTAATGTGGAACCAGTCCTTGTAGGGCGAGTCCCACTTGCGCTCCTGCACATCGCGGAAGGCCCAAAAGCCGCGACCGACGTGGTTGAAGACGGCGTCGAGCACCACGCGGATGCCGTGGGCGTGCAGCGTCTCGCACACGGCGGCAAAGTCGGCATCCCCACCCAGGCGTCGATCGATATGGCGTAGGCTACGCGTATCGTAGCCATGGCTATCGGACTCGAACGGCGGGTTGATCAGCACAGCGCCAACGCCGAGTTCCTGCAGGTAGTCGGCCCATTGGGCGATCTTCATGATGGGCGCATCGGGGTTGGGCGCGGCGTTGGCAGCTTGGGAGAGTTCGTCCTCGGCAACGGGCGCGGCGTTTTCGCGTGGAGCTCCGCAAAAGCCCAGCGGATAGATCTGATAGAACGTCGTCTCGTATGCCCACATAACAGCCTCCCGGTAAGCTCAACACAACGACATCCATTGTATGCCCAGCTTGTATCCCCTCCCCCAAAATAAGTTGCGGTGAAATAGGGACTGTTGAGACCAATAAACCGGGCAAACAGTCTCTATTCCACCGCAACTGATGAGGGAACGTGATTAGGCGACGGGCTTTGCGCGGCGTATGGCCGGGAACAGCACCGTAATGGCGAGGATGACGCCCACGACGGTAATCGCCCCGCCCGCGAAGCCAATCCAGGTGATACCGGGACCCGAAACCACGGCGCCGCCGATCGCGGTGCCCGTGCCGATGCCAAGGTTAAACAGGCCCGAGAAGATCGACATGGCGACGGCCGACGAGTCCGCCGGCGTGTACTTGATGAGCTCGGCCTGAAACGCCACGTTAAAGGCCGTGGAGCAGCAGCCCCATAGCGCGCAAACAGCGAGAACGGCAACGAGCGACGGTGCAACCGGACCCATGAGCAGCAGAGCCACCGGCACGCCGGAGAGTGTGATAGCCAAGAACGGAAAGCGATGCCCATCGAACAGTCGGCCGAACAGCCAGCTTCCGAGCAGACCAGAGCAGCCAAACGCCGTCAGCGTCATGGTGATGGCGCTTGCGTTGACATGGGCGACCTGCGCCAGGAAAGGCTCGATATAGCTGTAACCCGCGTAGTAGCCGGTCGCCATAAAGACCGTGACCGCATAAAGCGCGATGAGGAATGGATTCTTGAGCAGCTCGGGCAGCTGCTTAACGGTAAAGCGCTCGCCCACCGGCATGGCCGGGAACACCGCGGCCTGGTACACCACCGCGGCGGCAGAGAAGGCACCGACCACGGCAAACGTCATGCGCCAGCCCACAGCTAGTCCGATGGCGCGGCCGATCGGCAGGCCAAAGTATCTGCGCGATGGACGAGCCCGTGGCGATTATGCTGATGGCGAGCGCCCCGTGGCGACTGTCGACCAGGCGCGAGGCCATGATTGAAGCGACTGACCAGAACACGGCATGCGCGCAGGCGACCACCAGACGCGCGCAAACCAAAATAGGATAGGTGGGCGCCACAGCGGACAGGAACTGGCCGAGCGAAAACACGGCCAAAACGCCCAACAGCATCCGCTTGAACTCAAAGCGCGAGGCAAACACCATAAGCGGCAGCGACAGCAGCATGACGCCCCAGGCATAGACCGAAATCATGATGCCTGCCTGGGCCTCGGTGAGCGAGAACGACGCGGCGATATCAGTCAGAAGGCCGATGGGCATGAACTCTGATGTGTTGAACACGAACGAACAGCAGGCGAGCCCGATAAGCGGGAGCCACTGCTTGAGCGAGATGCCATCTTGTCTTGCCTGGGTCATGTAGGAAACCTCTCCGATTGTCTTGGGCGGTGGGCGATTATATAGCAACGGCCCCGCATCCGTCAGTACAGATGCGGGACCGCAATCAACTCAATACACAGGGGTTGCGCCGTCAATAAATAGCTAAGCCAACCCCAACAATATGCCCGCCGAATGCACGACAAACGCCACGATCCAGGCGACCGTCACCTGAAACGCGAATACGGCAACGGCGTAGCGCGCGCCCAGCTCGCTCTTGACGGCGCCGATTGCCGCCACACAAGGCGGGTACAGCAACGTAAAGACCAAGAACACGTAGGCGGTAAACGGCGAAAACATGGTCGACAGCGCCGCGGGCGACGTTGCGCCCAAAAGCACCGTGAGCGTCGAGATGACGCTCTCCTTGGCAATGAGCCCCGTGACGAGCGCCGTCGAGGCGCGCCAGTCGCCAAAGCCGAGCGGGGCCAACACCGGCGCGATGATGCTACCCAGACCGGCAAGCAGGCTTTGCGACTGGTCGGCGACCACGTTAAAGCGGATGTCGAACGTCTGAAGGAACCAGATGACCACGGTCGCGGCAAAGATAATGGTAAAGGCCTTGGTAATAAAGTCTTTGGCCTTATCCCATGCCAGCATCACCGTCGTCTTGGCGCTCGGCAGACGGTAATTGGGGAGCTCCATGATAAACGGCACCGGGTCGCCCTTAAATGCCGTGCGGTTGAGTACCAAAGCCGCGATACAGCCAACCGCAATGCCGATCAGATAGAGCGAGACCATGGCGGGAACCGTCGCCTGTGGGAAAAACGCCCCGCACAGCAGACCATAGACCGGCAACTTGGCCGAGCAGCTCATGAACGGCGTGAGCATGACCGTCATCTTGCGGTCGTGCTCGGATGGGAGCGTACGGGTCGACATGATAGCCGGCACGGTGCAGCCAAAACCGACGAGCATAGGCACGAAGCTGCGGCCCGACAGGCCAAAGCGACGCAGCACTTTATCCATGACAAAGGCCACGCGCGCCATGTAGCCGGAGTCTTCCAGAATGGAGAGGAACAAAAAGAGCACGACGATAATCGGCAGGAAGGTCAGCACACTGCCCACGCCCGTAAGCACGCCGTCGACAGCCAGCGAGCGCACCACGTCGTTGGTGCCGAACGCCTTGAGGCCCGCATCGGCCGAGGCGATGATGGCAGCGATGCCGTCCTCCATAAGTCCCTGCAACGCCGCGCCGATCACGCCAAACGTCAGCCAAAAGACGAGGCCCATGATCACCAGGAACGCCGGAATGGCCGTGTAGCGACCCGTCAGGATGCGGTCGATCTTGACGGAGCGCACGTGCTCGCGGCTTTCGTGCGGTTTGACGACGCAGCGCCCGCACACGTCGCCGATAAAGCTAAAGCGCATATCGGCCAGCGCGGACAGGCGGTCGGTGCCGGCCTCGCCCTCCATCTGGGTAATGATGTGCTCGATAGCGTCGAGCTCGTTGCGATCCAGGTGAAGCGCCTCGGTTACCAGCTCATCGCCCTCGACCAGCTTGGTCGCCGCAAAGCGCACCGGGATGTGCGCCGTCACGGCATGGTCCTCGATCAGGTTGGCAATGCCGTGGATGCAGCGATGCAGCGCGCCGCCGTCTGGACCATCGGGCGCGCAGAAGTCCAGGCGACCGGGGCGCTCGCGGAACCGCGCCACGTGCAAGGCATGATCCACCAACTCGCCAATGCCCTCGTTGCGGGCAGCGCTAATGGGAACAACAGGCACGCCCAGCAGGCTCTCGAGCAGGTTGACGTCTACGGCACCACCATTGGCGGTCACCTCGTCCATCATGTTGAGCGCGATGACCATGGGGCGGTCGAGCTCCATAAGCTGCAGTGTCAGGTACAGGTTGCGCTCGATGTTGGTAGCGTCAATGATGTCGATGATGGCGTCCGGACGCTCGTCGAGGATGAACTGACGGCTCACGACCTCTTCACCTGTGTACGGCGACAGCGAATAAATACCAGGCAGGTCGGTAACGTTCGCCTCGGGGTGGTTGCGGATGGTGCCATCTTTGCGGTCGACCGTCACGCCGGGAAAGTTACCGACGTGCTGGTTGGAGCCGGTGAGCTGGTTGAACAGCGTGGTCTTGCCGCAGTTTTGGTTGCCGGCGAGGGCAAAGTGCAGCGGTGCGTCCTCGGGCACGGCCGTTTTTGCCGCACGGGGCGAATACGTCCCCTCGCCGAGTGCCGGATGCTCCGTCGTGCCGATTGCAGCGTTAGCGCGCGGACCCGTATCGGTGTCGTGAATACCCACGAGCTCGATGCGAGCGGCATCGTCCTTGCGCAGCGTCAACTCGTAGCCGCGTAGGCGGATCTCGAGCGGGTCGCCCATGGGGGCGTACTTCATCATGGTGACTTCGGTGCCCGGCGTTAGGCCCATGTCCAAAATATGCTGTCGGAGCGCCTGATCATCGGATGTCACCGATGCGACAACGGCGTCCTTTCCAATCTCGAGTGTATCGAGCTTCACGCGCTCATCCTTTCGTTAGACGCGGTTAACCGTTTACCGGGGCTAACCAACTCGTAACGACAAATGATAGCGCTCTGAACTATTTTATAAAGTCAAATACCGATGTTTACCTGCGCAAACTTTATGCGGTGCGCCCCGAAAGCTCTTTGCGCATACCGCTCAGCGAGATCGAAACGGAACCCGACCGCGCGGTAGCAGTGAGTCGATCACCCTCGACTGACCCCGTGCATGTAAAGGGCGCCTTGCCCATCAAGACGTGGGAGATAGTACCCGAGAGCTCAAAGAAATCGCCCTCAGCGCGGGCACTCGAGAGAGCGATATTGAGACCCCTGACGTTTAGTACTGCCCTGAGCACGCCGTTCACCCCATGTGAAAACGTCACCTCGCCGCGTTTACTCCCCACCAGCGTCTGGGCCGAAACCACATACGTACCCTCAAGCATGGCTCCTCCTCTAAGCAGACTTTTTGAAACGGGCAAGTAGTCTACTTTTACATATGGCGCTCCAGGAAACGGAAGGCCAGGCGGATCCAAGGACGGACCGCCACCTGCTTGTCCTCGTTATCGACCGCGGTGTTGGCGTTGCCGAGCGAAAGCCCGTGACCACCTTGGTCAAAGACGTGCATCTCGCAAGCGACGCCCTCCTCGGCCATGCGCTGCGCAAACGGGTAGACCTGCGCGATCGGCGCCGTCTTGTCGTCGGACACGCCCCACACAAAGGTCGGTGGCATCTGACGCGAAACATGCGTGGTGGGGCAGATGTCGGCCAGATGCTCGTCAGTTGCCTCGCCGCCCGTCACCATCGACAGGTAGTCGTTGAGCAAATCGCGCCCCGTCTTGCCGCCCGTCTTGGGCACACGCAAGTCAATGCGCGGATCGCGCGTCTGCATGTCGCGCACATAGGCAAAGTCGAGCAATGGATAGCCCAGCACCACGGCATCGGGACGAATGTCGTCCGGACGCGCCCCGCCAAGTGCCGCAAAGGGGCCGGTCTTCCACTGTGTTGCCAGCGAGGCGCAAATCATGCCGCCAGCAGAAAAGCCCACGACGCACACGCGCTTAGGATCGACATGCCACTCGTCGGCGTTGGCGCGCACCGTGGCGACCATCTTGGCAAGATCTGCCTGGGGGTGCGGAAAGCTCACGTCACCCGTAGAACTCGTGACATAGTTGAGCACAAAGGCCTGGTAACCGTGATCCAAAAACGCAAACGCCACGGGATCCTGCTCATGCGGAGCGATATGCGTAAACGCACCTCCGCCACAGATAATCACCGCGGGGCGGCGGCCATTCGGTTTATCGGGCAACGGCTCGGCACCCAAATACGTAAACGTCGCCGGATAATCCTCGGTCGGCTCCTCGCCCCACAGCGCATGGTTCTCGACAATCATATGTGCTCCCTTCGCGCAAATTATGCGCCCTTGTTTTTCGCCTTCAAGCGTACCCCACTTGAACCCGTGGCGCAGAAACACTCCGGCAATAAGTTTCCCTTCAACTGATATATCACATAATCCCAGTTCAGAGGTATCGTTGAGCAGCGTAGAATAGGGGCGTTGACCAAGCCGCGAAACACATGTGAAACGTTTCCGGCAAACCAAACGCGCGATATGCGCCTATTTAAGTTGGAGGCAACTATGGGTCTGCTCGATTCGCTTAAGTCCACCTTCACCTCGACGGGCGAGGCATCCGTTCCGCCCGCAGCAAGCTTCGCCACCCGCGAAGGCGTCATCTACGCCCCCGTCAACGGCGTGCTCGTCAACCTCGATGAGGTTCCCGATGAGACCATCGCCTCGGGTATGCTCGGTCAGGGCTACGGCATCGAGCCCATTACCGGCACCATCTATGCGCCCGCCAACGGCCGCATCGGCGCCACCACCGTCACCAACCACTCCATCGGCATGATCACCGAGGACGGTCTTCGCGTGTTCATCCATGTTGGCCTGGGCACCGTGGAAATGAACGGCAAAGGTTTTGCCCGCTTTGTCGAGATGGGCGATGTGGTCAAGGCAGGCCAGCCGCTCATCAGCTTCGACCGCGAGGCCATTAAGGCCGCTGGTCACGAGGACATCGTGACCGTCATCGTCTCCGAGCTCGATCGTCTTAAGAGCATCGACCATGTCGGCGAGTCCGGCACGCTTATCGGCGGCAACCCGCTCGTCAAGCTGGGCGACCCGCTGCTGGTAGCCAAGACCAAGTAGCCAGGCCCCGCGCCACACAGCCAAAAGGCACCTCGTCAAGCGCCCGCGACCATTTGGCCGCGGGCGCTTTTCGTTTGAAAAACCATCCCGCCAATGCTTTATCTGTATAGCTCAAATGAGTCGAGCTGCTAGAATATCGAACTGTATGGATAACTATCATTCAACCGTTATGGGAGGATACGTGAACCGCACCAAAATCGCGCAGCTCTATGCCGATGCCGAGTCGCTCGGCGGCCAGACCGTCACCGTCGCCGGCTGGGTCAAGTCCGTCCGCGACATGAAGAACTTTGGCTTTGTTACGCTCAACGACGGCAGCTGCTTCCGCGACCTGCAGGTCGTCATGAACCGCGAGGCACTCGACAACTACGACGAGATCGCCCATCAAAACGTCTCGGCCGCACTCATTTGCACCGGCACCGTCAAGCTGACCCCCGATGCGCCCCAGCCTTTCGAGCTTTCTGCCACCTCCATCGAGGTCGAGGGCACGAGCGCCCCGGATTACCCGCTGCAGAAGAAGCGCGCAACCGTCGAGTTCCTGCGCACCCAGCAGCACCTGCGCCCGCGCACCAACCTGTTCCGCGCCGTGTTCCGCATCCGCTCTGTCGCGGCTGCCGCCATCCACCGCTTCTTCCAGGAGCAGGGCTTTGTCTACGTCAACACCCCCATCATCACCACGAGTGACTGCGAGGGCGCCGGCGAGATGTTCCGCGTGACCACGCTCGACCCCAAAAATCCGCCCCTCACCGAGTCCGGCGAGGTCGACTGGAGCCAGGACTTCTTTGGCAAGCATGCAAGCCTCACCGTGTCCGGCCAGCTCAATGCCGAGAACTTTGCCATGGCCTTTGGCGACGTGTACACCTTTGGCCCCACCTTCCGCGCCGAAAACTCCAACACCACGCGCCACGCCGCCGAGTTTTGGATGATCGAGCCCGAGATGGCCTTTGCCGACCTTAACGACTACATGGATAACGCCGAGGCCATGCTCAAGTACGTCCTTAAGGACGTTATGGCCACCTGCCCCGACGAGCTCAATATGCTCAACAAGTTTGTGGACAAGGGTCTGCTCGAGCGTCTGGACCACGTGGCAAACTCCGACTTTGCCCGCGTCACCTATACCGAGGCCGTCGAAATCCTGGAGCAGGCCGTCGCCGCCGGTCACAAGTTTGACTATCCCGTGAGCTGGGGCATCGACCTGCAAACCGAGCACGAACGCTTCCTGACCGAGGAGCACTTTAAGCGCCCGACCTTCGTAACCGACTACCCGGCCGAGATCAAGGCATTCTACATGCGCATGAACGAGGACGGCAAGACCGTCGCCGCCGCCGACTGCCTGGTGCCGGGTATCGGCGAGATTATCGGCGGCTCCCAGCGCGAGGAGCGCCTGGATCTGCTCGAGGCCCGCATCAAGGACCTGGGCATGAATCCCGAGCAGTACAAGTACTACCTTGACCTGCGCCGCTACGGTTCCTGCAAGCACGCCGGCTACGGTCTGGGCTTCGAGCGCTTGGTCATGTATCTGACCGGCGTGGGCAACATCCGCGACGTCCTGCCGCACCCGCGCACCGTGGGCAACGCCGACTTCTAATCGTCGGACGCTAGCTCGCGTCGCCACACGCCAACGCTCATCGCACAAGCGTCTCTCGACATCGGTCGAGAGACGCTTTTTTTCAACAGCATCCGTCAAGCTTTTGGCAAGTTTTTGGTCAGTTGAGCAGGGCTGTTGAAAACTCGACCCGCCGTTTGCCGACGACTACCGACCGCCCAGAGCGCTCTGCGCCCCTGGGAAAGCCCCACGTCCTAGGCTCCATACCGTCGCCACCCAAAACGGAAAGGACGTGGGCACCATGACCGAAGCCGCTGTTGAAACCTACGACACCACGACTAGAGGCGCCGCCTCGATGGCAGCCTATCGCGCCGTTCGCATCCTGCAACTATTAAGCGAAAACACTGGCGAGGACAAGGCCATGCTTTCCGATGAGTTGATCCGGCGCCTCGCCCATCCCGACGACCCCGCCCGCATGCCCATCTCGGCGGCGCGGCGCAGCATCTACACCGCCATCTCCGCGCTTCGCCATGCCGGATACGAAATTGAGTACAAACGCGGCGTGGGCTACAAACTTCTTACCCGTCCGCTCACCGATGAAGAGATCATCCGGCTCCACGGTATGGTCATGCGCAACCGCTCCACGCCTATCGCTATCCGCAAGAGCATGGCGCAGCACTTAGTTGCCATGGCGAGTGCCGACGTTCGCGGCTACCTCGATACACCCGAACCCGTTCCGAGCGCAGGCAGCAAGGCTACCAAGGCAACACGCACGCCCATCAAGCGTATCGACACGTGCGAGCTCGTCGAGCAGGCCATCGACCACGGAACCACGGTGAGTTTTGATATTTCGAGTGTCACGGCACGCGGAGAGGTCGAAGTGGCACGGATGACACTCCGGCCCTTTGCCATCAAGCAACGAGACGGCATCTCGTATTTGCTGGGAACGGTCTATGACGCCCGAGGCGCCGATGACACGTTGCGTACCGTAGAGATTGGCCGAATGAGAAACGTCACCACACGTCTCCTCGACGGCAAGAAGCTCTTCGCCGCCCTGGACGAGGACGACGCCTCCTCCGCCGCATAAGACCCTCCGCCGCCCATTCGACTACCCGTACCGCCCATCCGATTCTGTATTAAAAAACCCGCCAGGCTGTTGTAAAAATGGACATCAGCGCTACTATAGTTCCACTTGCACTTTGTCCCAGTGCAGTGTTTCCAGCCATTTTTATACTGGGGGTAATGATATGAAGGACATCACCATCAGCCGCAGGAGCCTTCTGGTCTCCGCCGGCCTGCTCGCGCTCGCCCCGCTCGCCGGATGCGGCGGCAACTCTGGTTCCGGCTCCGCTGCCGCCGGTTCCGACTACACCATCGGCGTTCTGCAGCTCACCGAGCACTCCGCACTCGACGCCGCCAACGATGGCTTTGTCAAGGCCATCAAGGAGAGCGGCCTTAAGGTCAAGATCGACCAGAAGAACGCCCAGAACGACCAGTCCACGTGTAAGTCCATTGCCGACAAGTTTGTGGGCGACAACGTCAGCCTGATTTATGCCATCGCCACGCCCGCCGCGCAGGCTGCCGCCGGCGCCACGGCCGATATCCCCATCGTGGGCTGTGCCATCACCGACTACGCCGCCTCCGGCCTGGTCCAGGACAACGACAAGCCCGGCACCAACGTCACGGGCGCTTCCGACCTCACCCCGGTCGCCGAGCAGCTCAAGATGATGCAGAAGGTCCTGCCCGACGTTAAAAAGGTCGGCCTGCTCTACTGCACCGCCGAGTCCAACTCCGACGTCCAGATCAAGGCCGCCAAGAAGGAGCTCGACAAGCTGGGCCTCGAGTACACTGACTTCACCGTCTCGAGCTCCAACGAGATTCAGTCCGTCGTCGAGTCTGCCGTGGGCAAGGTCGACGCGCTGTACTCCCCCACCGACAACACCATCGCCGCGGGTGCCTCGCAGGTCGGCCAGATCTGCAAGGAAAATAAGCTTCCCTTCGTGACTGGCGAGGAGGGTATGTGCATGGCCGGCGGCCTGTTCACCCTCTCCATCAACTATAAGGACCTGGGCTACGCCGCGGGCGAGATGGCCGTTAAGATCCTGAAGGGCGAGGCCAAGCCCGAGGATATGCCGATCAAGCACCTCTCGAGCAAGGACCTGGTCGTCGTCAAGAACGACGAAATGGCCGAGGCCCTGGGCATCGACCTTTCCGCCCTGGACGCGTAATGCCATACGCGGCATGCGTCTAGAGCCCGTGCTCGCGCTTTAGCCGCGTTATTCAATATCTGAGCCACAGGGGCGGGCGCTGTAGACCGGCGTCCGCCCTGCTTGTTTCGGATGAGTCAAAACATCCGGCCGCAGCTCTTTTATGCATTGTTACCGCTATCATGGTGACTCACGTGTCCACCCTATCCTAGGAGGTATGAAGCATGCTCATTGCATTGCAGGGCGCCGTTTCGCAGGGCGTCCTCTGGGGCATTATGGTGCTTGGCGTGTTTATCACGTTCCGCCTGCTCGACATCCCCGATATGACCTGCGACGGCAGCTTTGCCCTCGGCGGCTGCGTCTGCGCTGTGCTCATCGTCAATAACAACGTCGACCCGCTGTTCGCCGTGCTGGCCGGTATGTGCGCCGGCGCCATCGCGGGCGCCGTCACGGGCATTTTGACCACCGTCTTCGAGATTCCCGCGATCCTCGCCGGAATCCTCACCCAGATCAGCCTGTGGTCCATCAACCTGCGCATCATGGGCAAGTCCAATACGCCCATTCTTGCCAAGGGCACCGTGTTCTCCGCCGTCAGCAATATGACCGGTCTGCCGCAGTCCACCGTTGCCATCATCTTGGGCATCCTGCTCGCCGTGGCTATCGTTGCCATCCTGTATTGGTTCTTTGGCACCGAGATCGGCTCGGCGCTGCGTGCCACCGGCAACAACGAGTACATGATCCGCGCCCTGGGCGTTAACACCAACACCACCAAAATGATCGCCCTCGTGCTCTCCAACGCCCTCATTGGCCTTTCGGGTGCGCTCATCTGCCAGAGCCAGAAGTATGCCGACATTGGCATGGGCACCGGCGCCATCGTTATCGGTCTTGCCGCCATTGTTATCGGTGAGGTGCTCGGCCGTCTGCTGCCCGGCGGCCTCACGCAGTTTAGCGTCCGTCTTGCCTCCGCCGTCTTTGGCTCCGTGGTGTACTTCCTTATCCGCGCCATCGTGCTGCAGTTGGGCATGGACGCCAACGACATGAAGCTGCTTTCCGCCGTAATTGTCGCTGTGGCCCTGTGCGTACCCGTGGTTTGGGAGCGCTATAAGCTCCGCAGCTCCTACACGAAGGGGGATGAGGCAGATGCTTAAGCTCTCGCACGTCAAGAAGACCTTTAACAAGGGCACCGTCACCGAGAAGCGCGCGCTCACCGGCGTCGACCTCACCCTCAACGATGGCGACTTTGTAACCGTGATCGGCGGCAACGGCGCCGGCAAGTCCACGCTGCTCAACATGATCGCCGGCGTGTACCCGCTCGATTCGGGCGTTATTGAGCTCGACGGCACCGACATCTCGCGCCTGAGCGAGTCGCAGCGCGCCAAGTACCTGGGCCGCGTGTTTCAGGACCCCATGCGCGGTACCGCTGCCGACATGCAGATCGCCGAGAACCTGGCCCTCGCCAAGCGTCGCGGCCAGCGTCGCGGCCTTTCGTGGGGCGTCACCAAGGCCGAGAAAGATGAGTACGTTGAGCTGCTCAAGCGCCTGGACCTTGGTCTGGACACGCGTCTCAACGCCAAGGTCGGCCTGCTCTCGGGCGGCCAGCGCCAGGCACTCACCCTGCTGATGGCCACGCTCACCAAGCCGCGCCTGCTGCTGCTCGACGAGCACACGGCGGCCCTCGACCCCAAGACGGCCTCTAAGGTGCTCAACCTGACCGAGGAGATTGTCGACGAAAACCATCTGACCACGCTCATGGTTACGCACAACATGAATGACGCCATCCGTCTGGGCAACCGTCTGATCATGATGCACGAAGGCCACGTGATCTACGACGTGGCGGGCGATGAGAAGAAGTCGCTCACCGTAGCCGACCTGCTGCAGAAGTTCGAGGAGGTCTCGGGCGGCGAGCTCGCCAACGACCGCATGCTGCTGAGCTAAAACCTGCCAAAAAGGGACAGGTTTATTTTGGCAGGTTTTATCTGCGCAAACGTCAAAACCGCCGCTAAGGGACAGGCGCCCTTGCGGCGGTTTTCGCATATTATGTCGATAATCCAGCGTCAGCAGGAACTACTGGTTAAGGACTAAGGAAACTGCCACGAGAAGCTCTCTTCCCCGTCTCGCCTTGACCGCCGCACTCCTTGCCGGCGTGCTCGCCGGCGCCCCAGCTTACGCCACCGCGGCCACCCCATCTCAAGTTATCGACCCGTCCGAATTTGATCGGACGGGCTTCTTGGTGGGTATCATGGTTGAACGATCATTAGGAGGTTTTCCCTACATGGAATTGTTTGAGCCGATTCTTCATTTCTTTGAGCAACGGTGGGTCCACAACATCATCTGGGCCGTCATCTTGGCGATAGGCACCGCCGTCGCCACCAAGGTCGTATCCAAGACCCTGCGTCACCTGCTCAATCGCGACGACAACCCGCTTCCGGCATCGAGCATCTTCATCAACATCGCACGCGCCGTCATCTGGATGATCGGCGGCAGCTTTATCCTCGACAACTGCTTTGGCATTAACGCAAACGCGCTCGTCGCCGCTCTTGGCGTCGGCGGCATCGCCATCTCGCTCGGCTTTCAGGACACGCTGTCAAACCTTATCGGCGGCATGCAGGTGACCTTTATGGGCATCATCAAGCCCGGCGACAATATCGAGGTCGGCGGCGTATCCGGCGTGGTCCAAGACATCACTTGGCGCCATACAACGATTGAGGATGCCTGTGGACAGACCATCATTGTGCCCAACTCCAACATTTCCAAGAACACACTCGTGCATTTGATGCCCTTTGGGCGCGTGGCCGTGCCCGTTGCCGTAAAGGACACGTCCAAGTGGGCTTCCCTTGACGTGCTGGCAGACGAGCTGACCAGCGCCACCAAGGCCGCCGTGCTTCCCATCTCGGGCTTTGACAAGGAGCCCTACGTACTCTTTAGCGAAATCGGCGACTTTGGCATCAAAGGAAAGATCATCTTTATCGTCAGCGACGACAGCACTACTTTCACGGCAGCCGACGCCTGCATCCGTGCCATCGCCCCCATCATCGCCTAACCCGCCAAAAAGGGACAGGCACCTTTGTGGTGGTTTTCATTCGTGGTACCATGGTTCATATAGTTGTTTAAACGACTAAGGGAGCAACATCATGGAAGAGGCCTATCGTCAAGCACGCAAGCGCGGCGAGCAGGGACGCCGTCGCGCCATCAGCCAAAGCGAGCACCCGTACCTTACGGACCTCGACAGCCTCGTTGCCCAGCTCCCCTTAGGTCAGCGAGAGAATGTCGGCCTAAGGGATATTCCGCTCGAAATGGTCGTCGGCACAGTCACCAAAGGCCGTCAGTCCGCCTTTTCATGCAACTTTATGCCCCTGCTGCCGTTTAACACTGAGTTCGCCCGCAAGTGGTCCAACCTCTACGACATCCAGGCAACCGAGGGCTATCGCGATCCCATCATCGTCACCGAGTTCATGCATCGGTTCTATGTCCAGGAAGGCAACAAACGCGTCAGTGTCCTCAAATTCCTGGACGCTCCAACGGTTTCGGCCAGGGTCACCCGTCTCTACCCCGGCACATGGGATTCCGTCGAAAGCCGCCTGTACGGTGAATTCTGCGCGTTTTGGCGCGTCTGCCCCCTATACGAAATCGAGTTCTCGCGTGAGGGAAGCTACGAGACGCTCGCCAAGATGCTCGGTCAGAACCTTATCGAAAAATGGCCGCAGAAAAAGGTCGACTACCTGCGCCACACCTTCCTGCTCTTTAAGCGCGCCTACCTTCGCGCAGGCGGCGACCACCTGGACATTACGCCCGCCGACGCCATGCTCGTCTACCTCAATGTGTACAACCAGGACCGCCTGCTGGATACGCCGACGGATATCGTCGTAAACCGCCTGTGCAAGATTTGGCGCGAGCTGGTCATTGCCGGCAAAAACGACGAGGACAAGGTCGATCTTGTCGAAGCGCCGAGCGTCGATGAGGAGGAGTCGCCCGCCAAGTCCACCTCCGGCGTGCTCAACTTCTTTATGGGCAAGACTGTCTATTCGGCGGCCAACCCCCTGCGTATCGCCTTTATCCATGAGTTCCCCTGTGCGGCGTCGAGCTGGGACAGTCTGCACGACCAAGGACGTCAGTATCTCGATGAGCACTTTGGCGGTATCGTGCGCACCGAGGCGTTCGAGGACTGTCACGATCCGGATGTGTTCTACGCCGCCGTGGAAACGGCTGTCAAACATGGAGACAACGTCATCTTCTCGACCTCGCACCGCCTGATGGAATACACGCTCAGAGCTGCCGTTGAGTATCCCCAGGTTCGGTTCCTTAACTGCTCTATCGGCCTTCCCCACCAAAGCGTCCGTTCGTACTTTGGCAAGATGTACGAGGCCAAGTTCCTCCTGGGCGCCCTTGCCGCCAGCATGGCCGACAACCACCGTATTGGCTACCATGCGTCGGTCTTCGCCTCGGGCGCGCTGAGCGAAATCAACGCCTTCGCTATCGGTGCCTCGCTGCTCGACCCTCGTGCGCAGATTATCCTCACTTGGGGAGATGTTCCCGCCGGCGGTCTTGCCGAAGCCATGTGTCGCGAGGGCGTGAGCGTCATGACCGGCGCCGATATGTCCAAGTCTCTCGAGGACCCCACCGCCTACGGGCTTCACCGTCTGGTAAACGGCAAGGAAGTTACCGGTATTGCTATGCCGGTATGGAACTGGGGCCGTTACTACGAACTCATCGTACGCAGCCTACTGCACGGCACATGGGACGAGACCGCCGATGACCAGCAGGTGCGCGCCGTCAACTACTGGTACGGTATGAGCTCCGGCGTCATCGATATTCGCTACGCTCCGGGCCTACCCTATCAGACGCGTAAACTTGTGCAGCTGCTTCGCAACGGCATTGTCGAGGGCTCCATCAACCCATTTGGCGGCGAGCTCCACAGCCAGGACGGCGTGGTTCAGATTGAGGGCTTCCCTCCCCTGCCGAGTACGCAGATTGTCGAGATGAACTGGCTGGCTGACAACGTTATAGGCTCGATTCCGCAGCTCGATAACGAGCCGGAGGTCCGTGCCCTATGAATATCCTAGCCATTGCCGATGTAGAGGAGCGCTGCCTGTGGGAATGTTTTCGCAAGGAGCGCTTTGAGGACGTTGACCTGATTCTATCCGCAGGCGACCTGGATCCGGACTATCTTGAGTTTTTGGTCACTGTCATCAACAAACCGCTTGTGTACGTTCGTGGCAACCACGACGACCGCTACGCGCGCCATGCACCGGGCGGGTGCATTTGTGTTGAGGACAGCGTATATGTGTACCGAGGTATTCGCATTGCGGGTCTGGGCGGTTCCATGCGCTACCGCGACGGCGCGAACATGTATACCGAGCGCGAGATGGCAAAACGCATGCGCAAGCTATCGCGAAAAATCGCACTGGTAGACGGATGCGATATTCTACTTACCCATGCACCCGTCGCAGGCATGGGCGACCTGGACGACCTGCCGCATCGAGGATTCGAGTGCTTTAATGCGGCTCTTGAGTCTTGGGGTCCCGACTATATGATTCACGGGCATGTGCACCAAAGCTACGGCCCCAACTTTCAACGCGAGCGCCAACACCCATGCGGAACGAAGATTGTCAACGCCTGCGGCTATACCAAGATCGAAATTGACGAGGCGCGCTACCCCACGCGCGGTTGGAAGGCCGCTTGGCTCAACTCGCAAACCATGCGCCGCGAGCTCAAACGCCACGAAGCAATCGAGTCTTCAACCGCCAGAACCCCCTGGTAACTGCCAACAACCACCACGAAGGGGATAGGCACCTTTATGGTGGTTTTGCTGACTCGTCCGACCTGTCCATCACGGTGCTTGTGTAATTAACGAGAACACTCATTGTTTTGTAAGGACGGCGCTCACGTGCCGTCTTTTTTTGTCAACTTATGCAGTCTCGACCGTGTTGTATGTAGAGGGACCTCGCGAGACGCCTTCCCTATATCCACCACGTAACCGCAATAGCACGCTCCGATGCGATGCCGATCAGATCGAGCGGGAAGCAAAGCGCTTGGTCGACACGTATTCCGACCTCATCCTTCGATTGTGCTATTCGGCCCTTGGATCCGCTGACGACGCTCAAGACATCTGCCAGGACACGCTGATCAAGATTCTCCAACGCACTCAACCGTTCGACTCGCTCGAACACGAACGTGCTTGGGTGATCCGAGTCGCACTGAACGCATGTCGCGATATCGGCCGTACGCACGCGAATCACCCGGTTGTCGACCTCGATTCGCTCCCCGATTTCTGCGCACCCGTAACACATACCGAGCAAGAATTCGCGCAACGCGACTGCGCCATTCTTTCCGCTGTCACGGCCCTGCCTCAAGCACAGCGCATCGCCATCTTTTTGCACTACTACGCAGGCATGAGCATCAGGGAAATCGCAGACGCCGTTCACGCGACGCCAGCTGCAACCGCCCAGCACCTTAGCCGCGGACGTGCGTCACTTCGGCTTTCCTTGAAAGGAGACCACAATGACTACGAATTCGAATGACTATCGCCACGCCCTGGAGCACATTTCGTTTACCGATAATGCGAAGCAGCACATGGCAAACTCGATTGCTCAGTCCGTCGCCTCAAGCGATGCGGCGACCGCTCAAAGCAACTTTAATGGCACGCGACGCAAGCCGCGCATCGCCCGCCATCCCGTAAGAACAGTCGCTCGCATTGCCGCTGTAACGGCAGTCCTCGCTATCGTCATTGGAGGCGCTGGCACGGCTATGGCAACAGGCGTCCTGCCGCTTCCTTCTGACATGCTTTCCGACATCTTTGACGGACCTGCTTCTCAAACCGAGATCATCGACCGTATCTTTACGTTGGCCGGTGCGGCACAGCATCCGTCAAACGGCACCAGCCGCAGCGACCTGCGCATTCAGGTCACGGAGATCCTGCATCAGATCGGCGTGCCGGCCCACATTAAGGGATACCACTATCTTCGGGATTCCATCATCATGGCCATCGAAGACCCGGAGATTATCAATGCGGTGACAAAACAGCTATATCCGAGTGTGGCAAAGCAGTACGAGACCACGAGCTCCCGTGTGGAACGCGCCATTCGCCATGCGATCGAAGTCGCTTGGGATCGCGGTGATGTGGATGTGTTGAATTCGTATTTCGGTTACACCATTCACAATACGCGGGGCAAGCCCACGAACAGCGAGTTCATCGCCATGATTTCCGATAAACTGTGTTTGCAGAT
>URIJ01000012.1 GCA_900547835.1 uncultured Collinsella sp. | reverse complement strand
CCTGGACGCCGCCAACATCGTGGCGACCACCAAGGAGTTCTTGGCATAAGGCAAGGCGGATCTCAAGGACTGCTTCGCCAGAACTATAAAACTGTTTCGCCAGTACTATGGAAACCCGGCAGGGGCGCTCTCTTGGAGAGCGCCCCTGTTTCAGTTGCGGTGAAATAAGGACTGTTTTGCCAGCTTAAAGGCTCAATCAGTCCCTATTTCACCGCAACTTCTAAAGAGGTCGTATCAAGCAGGATTTCTATTGGGATAAGGGCCCATCCCAGCCAAGTGCAATTCAGCCCCCAAGCATAGCGCTGCTGCAACCAAGTAAAACGCGGCGACCCCTTAGTTACCGCAGGCCGGACACGGGGTCACTTTCCAAATCTTTCCGCAGGACAGAGGAGCCCCCGCCGCACGTAGTGCGCAGCGGGGGCTCCGACATGTCCGAGGACGATTTGGAGAGTAGCCCTGTGCCCGGCCGACGGGATCCCTAAGCACGCCATGCTTCTTATGTGCAGCAAAGCTAATACTGCTAAAATACAAAGCGCTCATGTAGTTTAAACGCACGACGATAAGGAGCACCAGTGGGTAACCACTTCCGTACCTCCGGTGCGGGCGATGATGCCCCCAAGACGCAGGCAGGCGTCCAGGGCAGTCGTTTCGCCACTCCGGATTCAGAGGGCCAGCCTGTTGCTCAGGCCCCCGCTCAGCCGGCAGATCAGGCACAGCCGGCATCCGATCCCTTTGCCTACAATCCAACCAGCGATGTCGCGCTTTCCGGCACGGCGGGTTTTGAGCCCGTTCAGGCCGTGACCGCTCGCGTGGAGCAGCCTCAGGCTGGCGCCGCCACGCCGCAGCCTACCATGGCCGGCATTCCCGACCCCATGGCCCCTGCGACGCCGGTTCCTCAGCCTGCGCAGTCCGGTCTCTTTGCCGCTATTCCCGATCCCACGCAGCCTGCTGCCCCGGTGGTCGAGAGCGATCAGGCCGCCGAGGTCGCAAGCCTCGATAACGCGCTCAACAACCCCGATTTTACGTCGGTGTTTGCGCCCATCGATCCGCAGGCCAGCCGCAAGAAGATGGCCAAGCAGGCCGGTGTCGAGCCCGTCATCCTTATGGAGCATGTCACCAAGATCTATCCGGCACAGCCCAACAAGCCTGCACTCGACGACATCAACATCGAGATCTATCCGGGCGAGTTCGTCTTCCTGGTCGGTCACTCCGGTTCGGGTAAGACCACGCTGCTGTCGACGCTCAACCGCGACGTCAAGCCGACGAGCGGCCGCATCCTGGTTGCCGGTCAGGACCTCATGAAGATCAAGAACCGCAAGGTTCCGTTCCTGCGCCGCCAGATTGGCGCCGTGTTCCAGGACTTTAAGCTTCTGCCGCAAAAGACCGCCTACGAAAACGTGGCGTTTGCCCTTCAGTGCATCGGCAAGCCCAAGGGCGTCATTCGCAGCCAGGTGCCCGAGGTGCTGCGTCTGGTCGGTCTGGCCGATCAGATGGACTCGCTGCCCGACCAGCTTTCCGGTGGCGAGCAGCAGCGCGTTGCCGTTGCCCGCGCCATGGTCAACCGCCCGCCGCTTTTGATCTGTGACGAGCCCACGGGCAACCTCGACCCGGCGATCTCGCTGGGCATCATGAAGCTGCTCGAGCGTATTAACCGCACCGGCACCACCGTGATCGTCGCCACGCACGACCGCGAGATGGTCGATAGCATGCACCGTCGCGTGATCGCCCTCGAGGGCGGCCACGTCATCCGCGACCAGGAGAGGGGAGGTTACGGCAACTATGGCACCAACTAACGTGGGCTACTCCTTCAAAGAGGCAATCAGCCACTTCTTCCGTAACTGGACTACCTCGCTCGGCGCCGTCATCACGATCTTCCTTTCGCTGTTTATCATCGGCCTGTTCATCATGGGCTCCGCGATGCTGAACTCCGTGATCGGCACCGTCGAGGATCAGGTTGTCATCAACGCGTTCATTAGCGATGACGCCGATCAGGCCGATGTTCAGGCTTTTGAGGCCGAGCTTAAGACGTGGAATAACGTCAAGTCCGTGACCTATAAGGACAAGGACGACGCGCTGGCCGAGTATACGAGCAAGATGTCGGGCAACGCCGACGCCACCATGAGCGCGCTCGATGGCCAGAACCCGCTGCCGGCTTCCTTCGCTATTGAGATGGACGATCCGTCCAAGGTCGAGAGCACGGCCAAAAAGCTCAAGAAGGATGCCGATTTCCAGAAGATCGCGGATGACGGCGACGTCAACGCGAGCGTGCTGTACGGCCAGGAGGAAGTGAGCCGCCTGTTCCAGGTGACCAACTACATCCGCATCGCCGCCGTGGTGCTCGTTGGTCTTCTGACCTTTATCGCATTCATCTTCATCAACAACACGATTCGCCTGTCCATCACGGCGCGTCGTCGTGAGATTGCGATTATGCGTCTGGTCGGCGCCAGCAACGGCTTCATTCGCGGCCCGTTTATCACCGAGGGCGTACTGCAGGCCATTTTGGGCTCGCTGCTTTCCATCGGCGTTCTGGAGCTGCTGCGCAATCTGATGATTCCGCGTCTGCAGGAGAGCATCGGCTGGATGTCGTTTGCCCTGCCGATGCAGTACTACCTGGTGACCTATGCTGCGCTGATTCTGGTCGGTGTGATTATCGGTCTCTTTGGTTCTGCCATCGCCATGCGCCGCTACCTGCGCGTGTAGGCATGCCTGGAATTCATCCCTTCCAACGGGTCGTCTCTTATGGGGCGGCCCGTTTTTTGATCTCTAGGGGACGGCAGGAAAGCGAATCATTTGGGTAGACTCTTTGGAGTTCGTCATCGATAGCAAGGAGGCGCCATGGGGCGCAATAACAAGCATAAGCGCGGTGCTCGCAATAAGCGTGGGCCGGTGCGCAGCGAACGCCGTCCGAGCCTGACCGGGCGCGTGCAGCTCCATGAGCATAGCGCCTACGTTGTAACCGAAAACGGCGATTACAAGGTCATGGGCCGCGGTAAGCGCGAGATCATGGATGGCGATACCGTTGCCGTGAGCATTAAGAACAGCCCGCACGGTGAGCGGCGCGCCGTGATCGAAAGCGTGGTTGAGCGTGCAGCCATAAGCGTGGTGGGCACGTACCAGACCGCCGGTCCGCTCGGTGTGATCGAGCCGCTCGATTCGCGTCTGAAGGCCGACTTCTTCATTCTGCCCGAGGATACCTCGGCGGATCGTCTGGGTGTCCACCCGGGTGATGCTGTTGTCGCGCGCATTTTGACCTACCCGACGCGCCTGGAATCGGGTACCGTGACGATCGAGCGCCGCATTGGCGGAGATGACGCGCCCGATTTGGGCGTTCAATATGTGATGGCGCGTTACGGCTATACCGATAGCTATCCCGAGGCCGCGCTGGACGAGGCCGAGGGGCTTTCGCTCGATGTGTCCGCGGCGCTTAAGGACCCGCTCCGCCGCGATCTGCGCGACCGCTTTGTCATCACGATCGACCCGGTCGACGCGCGCGACTTTGACGACGCCATTTCGCTGGAGCGCACGCCCGAGGGTGGCTACAAGCTGGGTGTGCATATCGCCGACGTTTCACACTATGTGGCTTGGGACGGGCATATCGATCTTGAGGCTCGCCATCGTACGACATCGGTGTATCTGGCCGATCGCGTGCTTCCCATGCTGCCCGAACGCCTGTCCTGTGACCTGTGCTCGCTTCGCCCTGACGAGGACCGTCTTGCGTTTACCGTTGACATTGAGCTCGATGCACAGGGTCGCGTGCGGCATTACGATCCGTACCCCAGCGTGATTCGCTCGCGTGTGCGTATGGACTATGACGGCGCCGAGGCGCTGCTGGTGCGTGCCGGCGCGGTGGAGTATGGGGTGCTGGAAGGCGCCGCTGAGGATGTTGCGGCTGCTGAGGCCTCGCGCGAGGAGGCGCTTGAGCGCGGTCTTGCGTGCGAGGAAACTGCTCGCGGCTATAACGTCGACCTCGGCGATTTCCTTGTCGCCGCCAACGAACTCGCCGAACTTCGCCGTCGTATTCGTCGTGCCCGCGGCTCAGTCGATTTTGACACGGCCGAGATTCGCGCTCTATTGGATGAGGACGGAGTGCCCGTGCAGATTGTGGCGCGTGAGCGTTCGTGTGCCACGTCGCTTATCGAGGAAGCCATGCTGCTCGCCAACGAGTGCGTTGCAGAGTGGCTGGCAGACCGTGATATCGAGGCCTGCTATCGCGTGCATGAGGATCCGAGCCCCGATAGCCTGCACGGTGCCGCCGTTGCGCTGGCGCAGCTGGGCATCATCGACGATCGCCGTGCTGCCGGTATCGCCCTGGGGAGTCCCGATGAGCTACAGGCTGCAGTTGATGCTGCCGCCGGTACGGCCAACGCACCGCTCGTCAACACGCTGCTTCTGCGCAGCATGCAGCGCGCGCTGTACAAGCCGCGCAACGAGGGCCACTTTGCGCTCGCCGCGCCGTGCTACTGTCACTTTACGAGTCCCATCCGTCGCTACCCCGATCTGGTGGTGCACCGCGTGCTCAAACTGCAGTTGGCCTATGAGCAGCTCGGCGGCAAGGACGCCCTGGTCCGTACGCCGCGGCTGATCGGCAAGGGGCGCGAGTCGCTGCCGCGCATTCTGCCGCAGATCTGCCGCGCATGTAGCGATGCCGAGCGCGCGGCAGATGCCGCCAGCCATGCGACGCAAAAGATCAAGATTGCCCAGTACTATGAGGACCGTCTGGGCGAGCGCTATGCCGGAACCGTCTCGTGGGTTAGCAGCATGGGCCTCTTTGTGCGCTTGGACCTGACGCAGGTCGAAGGCTTGGTTTCGATCAAGAGCCTGGGCAA
Source organism: uncultured Collinsella sp. (assembly GCA_900547835.1). GTDB lineage: Bacteria > Actinomycetota > Coriobacteriia > Coriobacteriales > Coriobacteriaceae > Collinsella. The sequence continues at coordinate 16,301 of URIJ01000012.1, read as the reverse complement.
CGAGTGGTTCGAGTTCGACGAGGATGCGCTTACGCTGACGGGCGCCGACACGGGGACTCGCTATGAACTGGGCCAGCGCGTGATTATCGAGGTCTCGCGCGTCAATACCACGCGTGGGCACTTGGACTTTAAGCTTATCCATTAGCCAAATCTCGACTCATGGCGGGAGAGCGGAGGGCGGTCTTTCGGGGCCGCCCTCCGCATTTGGATCATGGCTACCTTGCCGTCTGCTCGGCCGCCCGCTTACCTGCTATTCGAGAGGTAAAACCTACCAAAATAAACCTGCCCCTTTTTGGCAGGTTTACAAGAAAGCGGGGATGAGATGGCGACGGTGTATGGTTATGCGCGGGTGAGTTCGCGCGATCAGAATCTTAATCGGCAGCTGGATGCGCTGGGCGCCTATGGCGTGGGCTCGGCGAATATTTATGCCGACCATGCGAGCGGCAAGGACTTCGATCGACCGCGCTATCGCGAGCTGCTGCACGTCCTGGGAGACGGGGACGTGCTGGTGGTGCTTTCTATCGACCGACTTGGCCGTAATTACTCCGAGATTCTTGAGGAATGGCGTCGCATTACCAAGGAGCTCGGGGTTGCCATTGTGGTGTTGGACATGCCATTGCTTGACACGCGCGCCAGGGCCAGCGGCGCGCCGGATGTGACCAATACCCTGATTGCCGATATTGTGCTGCAACTGCTGAGCTACGTGGCGCAGGTGGAGCGCGAGAATATCCATCGGCGCCAGGCGGAGGGAATTGCAGCGGCGCGGGCGCGAGGGGTCCGTTTCGGTCGACCTCGCAAGCCGTGCCCTCCTCAGTTTGAGCTGGTGCGCGATAGCTATGAGGCGGGCGATATTACCCGCAGCCAGGCAGCAAAGTGCCTGGGCGTGTGCGTGGGGACGTTCGATCGCTGGATGCGCGAGGCGGGGTAGGGGTTTGCGTCGCTTTGTCGCTTCCTGTTGCGATTCAAATTTTGATACGGTGACGATGTCATTTGGGGCTACACTCGCTCATATTTAAAAAGACGGAGGTTGGCCTTTGGCGCACATGAAGATAATAATCGGGTGGACCGCGATCGCTCTGTTCGCCGCAACGCTGGCGGGCATCTGGGTGCTGACGGAGCAAAACGCAGTGCAGACGTCGTTGCTGAACGAGTCCACCGCGCGCGTGGTGGAGGGTCAGGCTGCGAGCGTTCAGGCTGTCGATGCCACGGGTGAAGCTCAGGCGGAGAACGGAATGACTGGGGGCACCGATTCGGCTGCCTCGAATGTCCGGTCTGGCCGACTTGCTTCCATTCGCATGTGGGTGGGCACAAACGTCCGTCGCGTTGCCCATACCGTAGAGTTTTTCTTCGTCGGATTGTTCGCCTCGGTGGTCGTGGTTTGCTTTTCCAGGCGTCCGTGGAGCGTATGCTCCCGTTGCGTGCCCGTATTGCTCTTTTGCGCCGCCTGCTCCGTTGGCGATCAGGTACATAAGATCTTTGTTCCCGGCAGGCATTTCGACGTTATCGATTTAGGATTCGATGCTGCGGGCTATGTCACCGCCATGCTGTTGGTATTGCTGGCAGCGGCGTTGGTGCGCCATGCGACTCGGCCGATCGGCGCCCATGCGAGGCGCTAGCCTTAAGACGAGACATCGCGACTGCCTATGCTTCGACATTGACTACAATAACGGCTGCAATCGCGAGTGGTCGTCGATGTGCAGTTTTCCAGACACCTGTTTTCTCTAAGAAAGGAAATCCCATGGCGGTATTGTTTGTTGAATATCCCAAGTGCTCGACCTGTAAGAAGGCCAAGGCATGGCTGGACGAACACGGGGTAGAGTATATCGACCGCGATATCGTTTTGGACAATCCCACGGCTGATGAGCTTGCGACCTGGATTGCTCGTTCGGGACTGCCGGTGCGGCGCTTCTTTAATTCGTCGGGCATGAAATATCGAGAGCTGGGCCTGAAGGCGCGTCTAGATGCGGGCATGGCGGATCGGGAGTGCTACGAGCTGCTGGCGACCGACGGCATGCTGGTCAAGCGTCCGCTGTTGGTGGGCGACGACTTTGCGATTCCCGGCTTTAGGGAATCGGCTTGGGTCGAGGCGTTGCTGTAGCGGCTGCGGAAAGTGCGACCCGTTTTGAGTGCTCAGGGTGGGACGTGTTTTCCATCGGCGGGCTCGCTCGGCTCAATCATCGAGCTGCGCCCATTCGTGCGGATCGTAGACCTTTACGTGCTTGTTGGGCTTGCCGCTCCAGTACTCCTCGTCCATAAAGGGCAGATATGCCTGAACACCGGGGCAGATAAAGGGAATCCGCTGCTGTTGCAGTCGCTCGCGTTGGCGCAGCTCCAGGTGCGCCTCGGATATGACAGTCGGCATACCGGACAGCTCGACGAGGCTTGCCTGGATTCGCTTAAGGTCGGGGAGTCCCGCGTGCCATGACATCCGCATGATCAAAAAGGATGCACGGCGGTATTTTGCCTGCATCACCGTGATGGCGGGGCGCAGAGTGGGATGGATTTTGTCCCGTTCGGGCCAAAGGTCAGCAGTGATCTCGAGGCCCAGGGTCTCCCATAGGTAATCAAGCTCTTCGTCCATGGCGCCTCGATATCCGTGTAATGATGACGGTTTGATTGTGCCATCAGCCGTGAGTGCTGCATTGTTGTAATCTACCAGCGGTAGATGTGGGATGTTTTACGGGCTTTGGCGCCGTACGTGTCGCTGGTGCTTCACAGGTCCTTCACGTGTCGGCCGTATTTGACTGAATTTCAAAAAAGTCAAAATTAGGGCTTGCGTCACGGCGGGACTTCCCGTATATTTCTTTCTTGCGCAAAGGCACAGCCGAGCGCAGCGATGCAGTCATTGGGATGTCGTCTAATGGCAGGACAGCGGATTCTGGTTCCGTCAATGGGGGTTCGACTCCCTCCATCCCAGCCATTGCATTTGCTACATATGGCCCGTTCGTCTAGCGGTTTAGGACGCCGCCCTCTCAAGGCGGAGATCACCAGTTCGAATCTGGTACGGGCTACCAAAATTGAACGCCCGGGCCTCGTAAGAGACCCGGGTTTTGTGTATTGACCGATATTTAAGGCGCGCGTTGAGTCTGCCGCCCGGACCGAGGAGTTGTCATGGACCTGCCTATCAGCTTGGAAGACATCACGTATGCCGAGAACTATCTGGCGCAGGGCGACCTGGCTACGGCGACGCCGCTGCTTGAGCGTCTGGTGGAGCTCGCCGAGGAGTATATCGACGCTGAGTGCAAGACGGAGGAGAAGCGCCAGTACTTTAGCTTCGACAGCAAGTTTGAGCGTCTGGCCTACCGCCGCGTGGAAAAGGATCCGCGCGAGCTGGTGCAGGTCGAGGTGCCCTTTGATCGCCTGTATTCCGACATGGCGTATGCCTACATTCGCCAGCAGGATTATGTGAGTGCTCGGAATGCCCTGATGCAGGCCGTGCGTTGGGATCCCATGAACTGCAACTATCGCTTGGACTTGGCCGAGCTGTTCCGCGCGCTCGAGGACAAGCAGGAGTGGGCATCGCTCTCGTTCTCGGTGCTGGAGCGCGCGAGCGACGGTAAGTGCGCCGCACGCGCCTACACCAACTTGGGTCAGTACTTCTTGGAGCCCGAGACCGAGAACATTTCGGCTGCCGTGGGCTGCGCGCGTCTGGCGCTGCGCCTGGCGCCCAATGATGCGCATACGACGCGCCTGCTCAACAAGATCCATACCACCTATCCGGATGCCGCGGACGAGAGTGACGACCATGTGATGGGTGAGCTCGCCCTGCAGGGCGTGCCGACCTCGCCTTCGGCCGAGATCGCCATCTGCCTGATCATGTGCGCGACCGATGCTGCAAGCGACGGCGACAAGCAGGAGGCTACGCGTCTGACGGTCCGTGCCCGCGACCTGGTGGGCGAGGAGGCCTGCGCGGCGATTATCAAACTGGTGCGCGAGAGCGATGCCGAGCTTAATGCCGAGCGCAGGGCAAAGCGCGAGGCTGCGGGCTCAAACGCCGATGGCGCCAAGGAGGCCGGCGATGCCCAGTAAGCGCGAGCGCAAGCTCATTTCCAAGAATCGCTCGGCACATCACGAGTACTTTATCGATGAGACGTTTGAGTGCGGTATTGAGCTGAGCGGTACCGAGGTCAAGTCGATTCGCGAGCGCGCGTGCCAGATTACCGATACCTTTGCACTGATTCGTGGCGGGGAGTGCTGGCTCGTCGGCCTGCATATCCACCCTTATAGCCATGGTGGCGTGTGGAATCGCGATCCCGATCGTCGGCGCCGTCTGCTGCTGCACCGCAAGGAGATCGACTTTCTTGACGGCAAACTTCGCAACCGCGGCTATGCGCTGGTGCCGCTGGAGCTCTACTTTAATACCGACGGCCGCGTAAAGCTGCTGCTGGGCCTAGGCCGCGGCAAGAAGCTTTACGACAAGCGCGAGGATATGGCCAAGCGCGATGTCCAGCGCGAGATCGACCGCGCCCTCAAGGAGCGCAATCGCTAGGCGTTCTGTATAAGTTGCGGTGGAATACGGACTGTTTTGCCTGTTTGAGGGGCTATTCAGTCCCTATTTCACCGCAACTGCGGGCGTCTCATCTTTCTTACTGTTCTGACACATATGTCTCAAAGGCGGCATCCGTTATGGGCGCCGCCTTTTTTGTGGGTACATACATCCATGAGGTTCCAACCCGGGTTAGGGGAGTGATCGTTATGGACAAAACTGCGTTCTTTACCATGCCGAGCGGTCTGTACGTGGTGAGCGCTGCGGCAGACGGGCTGCGCGCCGGCTGCGTCATCAACACTGCGGTGCAGGTGACGTCCATGCCGCCGCGTATTTCGGTTGCCGTGAACAAGGACAATGTCACCTCGGGCGTCATCGCCTCGGCCAAAGCGTTCGCGCTGACCGTGATCGATCAGACCGCCGACATGCTCTACATCGGTAACTTTGGGTTCCGCACCAGCAGCGATTATGACAAGTTTGCCAAATACGAGACCCGCGAGACGGCTCTGGGCATGCCCTATGTGCCCGAGCACGCGGCGGCCCTGTTTAGCTGCCATTTGATCGACACTGTGGATGTTGGCACGCATCTACTGTTTATCGGCGAGGTCGAGGATGCCGAGCGCTTGAGTGACGAGACGCCGCTCACCTACGATTACTACCATAAGGTCCTGAAGGGCAAGACGCCTCCGAAGGCGGCCTCGTATCAAGGCTAGAAATGTTTTAAAAAAACTTGCATTATATTATTGAGAATCTATACTAATAGATGAAGTACATCACCAGTCGCGTTCGAGAGGAGAACATCATGACTGAGGAGAAGAAGACGTATAAGTTCGTGTGCGTCGTTTGCGGTTACGAGGTTGAGGTCGATACGCCCGAGCTGCCCGAGGACTACGTGTGCCCGGTCTGCGGCGTCGGTCCCGATCAGTTTGAGCTCGTCGAGGAGTAGCTCGCAGACACACGGCGAAAGCCGAACATAGCTCTGTCCAAGGGCCTCGGTCGAATTCTCGCCCGGGGCCCTTTTCCTCCGCCCCCAAGGGATCGCGGTTGCTGTTGGCCGATCCTGTCTGTTGTGAGTCCGGCCGACCTTTTGTCTTAATCTGTAACGTCTAACGGTGGAAATTGGGTCCACTTGTTACAGATTGAGACAAACGGAGCTGACCCTCGGAATGATCTCGATCTGTAACATCTAGACATCAAAAGCGGGTCTAGACGTTACAGATCGAGACGTTTGCCTAGGTAGGTGCCCCATTACATCCCTGTCAACAACACGACATCGAGAATCGTCACGATGGCACCAATCCCTACGAGCAGCGCGTTGAGCGGGCGCGAATTGGCGTATTTGCCCATGACGCGGGGTGAACTGGTGAGCCGTATGAGCACAAAGACCGTAATCGGCAGCTGAAGCGACAGCAGTGCCTGACTCCAGATGAGACCTTCAAAAGGATTTGGGACGACTAGGCACGCCGTCACTGCGCCGACGAAACAGGCCGCCACCCCAATCGATGAGTGTCGGTCGTGGATGTCGTATTCCTCGTCGAACATGCCCGCGGTGATGGTGCCCGCCGCCATGCCCGCCGTCACGCTGCTCGATAGTCCCGCGAACAGCAGCGCTACCGCAAAGATAGTTGAGCTTGCCGGGCCCAAGATGGGGGAGAGCGTGGCCGCTGCGACGGCGAGGTCGTCTACGATAATGCCGTGCGCAAAGAAGGTCGTTGCGGCCAGGATGACCATGGCCGAGTTGATTGCCCAGCCCACGCCCATCGAAAAGAGCGTGTCGAAGAGCTCGTAGTGCAGACGCTCTTCGATAACCTGCTCGCCTTGGCCTTCGAAGTGCATGGATTGGATGACCTCGGAGTGCAGAAAAAGGTTGTGTGGCATAACGACCGCACCCAGGACACTCACGATAATCGCGGCAGAGCCAGTGGGCATACTGGGCGTGATCCAGCTTGCGGCGGCTTGCGGCCAGTCGACCTTGACTAGTGCAAGCTCGGCCAAAAACGAGAGTCCTACCACGCCTACGAAGGCGATGATCCAGCGTTCGGCATGCTTGTAGGAGTTCGTCATGAGCATCGCCATCGATACTGCCGCCACGATGACGCAGCCCGCACGCACGGGCAGCCCAAAGAGCATTTGAAGGGCAATCGCGCCGCCCAGGACCTCGGCCATGGCGGTGGCGATGGTCGCGAGATAGGCACTGGCGAGCACCGTGCGCCCGACGAAGCGGGGGAGGTAACGTGTCGTGGCCTCGGCAAGGCAGGCGCCCGTGGCGATACCCAGGTGCGCCGCGTTGTGCTGCAGCACGATGAGCATAATCGTGGACAGCGTGACGATCCACAGCAGCGCGTAGCCAAACTGCGAGCCCGCGGCCATATTGGAGGCCCAGTTGCCCGGGTCGATAAAGCCGACGGTCACGAGCAGCCCGGGGCCGATATGCCGCGCAATGTCTAGGCCTCCGTGACCACCGGTGCGTCGGGAGCCAAAGTGTTGTTTGAGATGGTTGAGCATGGTGCGCTCCTGTGTATGGGCGGCGTGACGTCGCATCTGGGTCGTGCGGCGCCACGCGTCGGATTTGGGTTGGGGCTACTTGTGCGCTTTGCCCTGATTGGCCACGGCGTCGATCTTGGCGGCGATGGTCGCCGGGTCACCGATGTAGCGCTTGTCGAGGACATTGAAATCGGTATCGAAGGTGTAGACGAGCGGCACGCCAGTGGGGATGTTGACCTTGAGGATCTCCTCGGGCGTGAGGTGCTCGAGCTTCATGACGAGTGAGCGCAGGGAGTTGCCGTGCGCGGCGATGAGTGCGCGCTTGCCGGCGAGCATCTGGGGGCGAATCTCGTCTTCGAAATAGGGCCAGGCGCGGGCGATCGTGTCCTTGAGGCACTCGGTATAGGGCAGCTGATCGGGCGCGACGTCGCGGTATTGCTCCTGGGTGTGGGGGTCGCGCGCGTCGTCCGGCTCGAGTGCCGGCGGGCAGACATCGAAGGAGCGGCGCCAGATGAGCACCTGCTCGTCGCCGTGCTCTGCCGCGGCATCGGCCTTGTTGAGACCCTGCAACGCGCCGTAGTGGCGCTCGTTGAGCTTCCAGGATTTGATGACGGGCAGCCACTCGCGATCCATTTGGCCGAGCACGATGTCGAGGGTGTGGATCGCGCGCTTGAGGCGCGAAGTGTAGCAGACGTCAAAGTCGAAACCGGCTTCTTTGAGGGCGCGGCCGCCTGCTGCGGCTTCTTCGCGACCCGTGTCAGTGAGCTCAACATCGGTCCAGCCGGTGAACAGGTTGAGTTTGTTCCACTCGGACTCTCCGTGACGGATAAGGACGAGTTGCATCGTCTGTCGGTCTGCTTGGTGCGCCATAGGGGCCTCCTTGATCTGGCACGGTGTGCGTGCCGTTTGCTTGACGCCGCAAAGGATACCCGTTTTAGGCTAAAAAGTTAACCAAGACTAACAAAATTGTTGTATTTGAATAGGATGATGAAGGGGGGCTGCCGAAATGTCTCGATCTGTAACAACTAGGGATGGAAATTGGGCCTAGGTGTTACAGATCGAGACAAACCAAAACCGTCCCGCAGAAAATCTCAATCTGTAACATCTAGGCGCCAAAATCGGTTCCTCCTGTTACAGATTGAGATGTTTGAAGCGGTGAGCTTACAAGCCGAACTTGGGCGCCTTGTTGCCGCCTTGAGATCTGCGGTGTCGAGTCGCATCATGCAAAAGTCTGCGTGGCCCTCGTTTCCAGAATAATTCAAAGGGTTTGGATGCATATGTGCCGGCTGTCCCTGCACTAAAACGTGTACGTCAGCCTCCAAAGATGTCAAATTTCGACATGTTTGGAGGCTGACGTACATGTTTGATAGCAAGGCGTTGATGGTCGGCGTGCGTTACGCGATTGTTTCGAAACGGGTGGGAAACACAACGGGCCGGCGATGCTCATAGTATGCCTATTCAACTGACTGTCTAATATCTAGGGGAGGATTGCGATGCAGGCAGATTCCGCTCAGCAGCAGGGCCTTTATCGCCCCGAATTCGACCACGATGCATGTGGCATCGGCGCGCTTGCCGATATCAACGGTGAGCGCCATCACCAGATTCTGGACGATGCACTGTCCATTCTGGTCAACTTGGAGCACCGCGGCGGTACGGGACTCGAGAAGAACACCGGCGACGGCGCTGGCATCCTGTTCCAGGTTCCGCATCACTTTTTCCGTAAAGAGGCTCAAAAGTGCGGCCAGATTCTGCCGGCAGAGGGCGACTATGGCGTGGCCATGCTGTTCTTCCCGCAGGACGACAAGGGCGTAGAGGATGCCCGTCGCGTGTTTGAGGAGGGCTGCGCCGAGGCCGGCGTGCCGCTGCTCTTTTGGCGCGAGGTGCCCGTCGACCCGCACGACCTGGGCGAGACGGCCCGCGCCTGCATGCCCACTATCCTGCAGGCCTTCCTGGGCCGTCCGGACGACACGCCCGCCGGCGATGCCTTCGAGCGCCGCCTGTACGTGTGCCGCCGCACCATCGAGAAGAAGGCCGACGCTGAGTTCGCCTTGCGCGACAAGATTTTCTACGTCTGTTCCATGAGTTCGCGCACCATCGTGTACAAGGGCATGCTCGTCGCCACGCAGATGCGCCGCTTCTTCATCGACCTCAACGACGCCGCCGTCAAGACGGCCGTGGCGCTCGTCCACTCGCGCTACTCCACCAACACCACGCCCAGCTGGGAGCGCGCGCACCCCAACCGCTTTATCATCCATAACGGCGAGATCAACACCCTCAAGGGCAACGTCAACTGGATCCGCGCCCGCGAGCCCAACCTGTACAGCCCCGTGCTGCAGCACGATCTTGAGCGCGTGATGCCCATCATCAACCGCGAGGGCTCCGACTCCGCGATTCTGGACAACGTGCTCGAGTTCCTGGTCATGAACGGCCGTCCGCTCACGCGTGCCGCATCCATGTTGCTGCCCGAGCCGTGGGACCACAACGACAACCTGAGTGAGGAGCGCCGCGCCTACGACGCTTACCAGTCCATGCTCATGGAGCCGTGGGATGGTCCGGCGGCCATCGCCTTTACCGACGGTCGCACGCTGGGCGCCGCCCTCGACCGCAACGGCCTGCGCCCCGCTCGTTACTACGTGACGCGCGACGGTCGCTTTATGCTGGCAAGCGAGGTGGGCACCATCGAGGTGAGCCCCGAGAACATCCTGACGAGCGGCTGCCTGGGACCGGGCCAGATGCTCGAGGTCGACTTTGCCCGCGGCCGCGTGATCTACAACGACGAGCTGCGCGCCCGTTACGCCAAGGAAAAGCCCTATCGCGATTGGATCGCCGAGGAGACGCTGACCGTCGACGCGCTCGACAAGCCCGCCGCGGTAACGCCGGCCGAGGACGCCGAGGTGCCCGCCGCCGTGCGCATGGCCAAGCTCGGGTATCACTGGGATGATGTTGACGAAGTCGTGCGTCCCATGGCCCAGCAGGGCAAGGCCCCGCTCGCCTCGATGGGCATCGACGCGCCGCTGGCTTGTCTGTCCAAGAAGACGCGTTCGTTCTTCGACTATTTCTATCAGCTGTTCGCTCAGGTCACGAACCCGCCCATCGATGCCCTTCGCGAGCACATGGTGACTTCGACCACGCTCTACCTGGGCAACCACGGCAACCTGCTCGAGGATTCCCGCACGGCCTGCCAGCTGGTGCGCTTGGAGCGTCCGCTGCTGAGCGAGGAGGAGTTCGAGCGTATCTGCGCCATCGACCGCGTGGGCTTTAAGACCCGCCGTTTCCGTGCCGTCTACCGCCGCGACGCCGGCGAGGGCGCGCTGCAGGCTGCGCTCAAGCAGCTTGCAGAGGACGTTGAGGCTGCGGTCCGCGACGGCGTGAACATCGTGGTGTTGAGCGATCGCGCCGCTGCGGGTGAGGTGCCCGTGCCGTCGCTGCTCGCCGTGGGCTGCGTGCACAACCACCTGATCCGCGCCGGCGTGCGTACCTTTGCCGACATCGTGGTGGAGTGCGGCGACGCCGTGTCCCCGCACGACTTCGCGGCGCTGGTGGGCTACTCCGCGAGCGGCATCTATCCGTACAACGCGCATGCGTGCATCCGCGATCTGGCGGCACACGGCGACCTGGACGTGACGGCCGAGCAGGGCATCGACAACTACAACAAGGCAGCGACCGCAGGCATCGTCTCCATCATGTCCAAGATGGGCATCTCTACGGTGCAGAGCTACCACTCCGCGCAGATCTTCGAGGCCGTGGGCTTTACCACCGAGTTCGTCAACGAGTACTTTGCCGGCACGGTGAGCCGCGTGGGCGGCATGGGTGTCGAGGACGTCGAGCGCGAGCAGAACGAGCGCTACGACGCCGCGCTCGCCATCCTTAAGAGCCCCGCGCCTGAGCAGCTGCCTACGCTGGGTCTGACCAAGTGGCGTCCGCTCGGCGGCGAGGATCACCTTATCGACCCGCAGACCGTCTACCTGCTGCAGACCGCCTGCCGCGAGGACAGCTACGACACCTTTAAGGAGTACAGCGCCCGCCTGCACCGCACCGGCCGTGCCGTGCGTCTGCGCGACTTGCTCGACTTTGATGCCAGCGGCCGCACGCCGGTTTCGCTCGACGAGGTCGAGCCCGCGCTCAACATCGTCCGCCGCTTTAACACCGGCGCCATGTCGTACGGCTCCATCAGCAAGGAAGCACACGAGTGCATGGCCATCGCCATGAACCGCCTGCACGGCCGTTCCAACTCCGGCGAGGGCGGTGAGGATCCGCGTCGCGAGACCCCGCTGGCTAACGGTGATTCCAAGAACTCCGCGATCAAGCAGGTGGCAAGTGCGCGCTTTGGCGTGACGAGCCGCTACCTGTGCAGCGCCTTCGAGATTCAGATCAAGATGGCCCAGGGCGCCAAGCCCGGCGAGGGTGGCCACCTGCCCGGCAAGAAGGTCTACCCCTGGATTGCCGAGGTCCGTCAGTCCACGCCCGGCATCGGCCTGATCTCGCCTCCGCCGCACCACGACATCTACTCCATCGAGGACCTGGCCGAGCTGATCTTTGACCTTAAGAACGCCAACCCCGGCGCGCGCGTGTCGGTCAAGCTGGTCAGCGAGGCCGGCGTCGGCACCATCGCCACCGGTGTGGCCAAGGGCGCTGCCGACAAGATCTTGATCAGCGGCCACAATGGCGGCTCGGGTGCCGCTGCTCGCGATTCGATCTGGCACGCCGGTCTGCCGCTGGAGCTTGGCCTTGCCGAGGCCCAGCAGACGCTGCTGCAAAACGGCCTGCGCTCGCGCGTGGTGCTCGAGGCCGACGGCAAGCTCATGGACGGTACCGACGTCGCCGTCGCCTGCCTGCTGGGTGCCGAGGAGTTTGGCTTTGCGACCATGCCGCTCATCTCCATGGGCTGCCTCATGCAGCGCGACTGTCAGCAGGACACCTGCCCGGCCGGCATCGCCACGCAGAACTGCCGCCTGCGTCGCGGCTTCCGCGGCAAGCCCGAGCACGTCGAGCACTTTATGCTCTTTGTTGCCGAGCAACTGCGCGAGGTCATGGCGAGCCTGGGCTTCCGCACCGTCGACGAGATGGTCGGCCATCCCGAGTGCCTGCGCCAGATCGAGGTCCCGGGCAACCGCAAGGCCAACCTGCTCGATCTGTCGCCCGTGCTGGCAAGCGCGACCTGTGAGTTTGGTGCCCACATCCCGGGCGCCGACGGCCGTCACTTCCTGCCCCAGATGGCTGCGGACAGCGAGCTCGACAAGACGCTCGACTCCACGTTGTTTGTGCCCTATACGGCCGATGCCCGTGCGCACCTGCGTCCGATTCGCTTTCGCGCCGATATCGCCAACGTCAACCGCTGCGTGGGCACCATCCTGGGCAACGCGGTGACCAAGGCGCATCCCGAGGGCCTGCCCGCCGGCTCCATCACCATCGATTGCGATGGATCGGCCGGTCAGAGCTTTGGCGCCTTCCTGCCGCGCGGCATTACGCTCAACGTGTGCGGCGACGCCAACGACTACTTTGGCAAGGGCCTTTCGGGCGGCGAGGTGTCGGTGCGCCCCAACCCGCATGCGACCTATAAGTTCGACGAAAACATCATCGTGGGCAACGTTGCGTTCTTTGGCGCCACGAGCGGCCGTGGCTTCATCAACGGCCTGGCAGGCCAGCGCTTTGGCGTACGCAACTCCGGTGCCACCGTGGTGGTCGAGGGTTGCGGCAACCACGGTTGCGAGTACATGACGGGCGGTCTGGCGCTCATCTTGGGCGAGGTCGGACAGAACTTCGCTGCTGGCATGACGGGCGGCGTGGCTTATGTCTTTGACCAGTACGGCACGCTCGATGCCCGCGTGAACCACGAGAGCGTTGAGCTCAAGGCCCCGACTGCCGGCGAGCTGGAGCAGGTCCGTGCGCTCATCCAGGAGCACGTGGACGCGACGCAGAGCCCGCGCGGCATCAAGCTGCTCTACAGCTTTGAGACGATGAGCAAGCACTTTGTGAAGGTCATTCCGACCGAGTACGAGCGTGTGCTGGCGATTGTCGCCGCCGCCGAGGCCGTCGGCAAGACGCATGCGCAGGCCGAGGAGCTGGCGTTTGACATTGTGACCGGTCGCGCGAGCGCCGCGGATGTCGCTCGCTTCGATATTGCGGGCGGTGTTGCTGGCGCTGCGTCTGTGGCTGCCAGCTCTGTTGCTTCGACCAAGAAGGAGGCGTAAGTGCCATGGGTAAGCCCGGTGCTTTTCTTGATATCGATCGCGTGGCCCACGAGCTTCGCCCTGTGGAGGAGCGCAGCCGCGATTTCGATCCGCTGTACGTGGAGCTCGACGACGACGCGCGCCGTGCCCAGGCGAGCCGCTGCATGATGTGCGGCGTGGCGTTTTGCCAGATGGGCGTGAGCTTTGGCAAGGCACGTCCGAGCGGCTGCTCGCTGCATAACCTGATTCCCGAGTGGAACGAGCTGGTGTACCGCGGCCGCTGGGATGAGGCTGCCGAGCGCCTGTCGCTCACCTCGCCCATGCCTGAGTTCACGAGCCGCGTGTGCCCGGCGCTGTGCGAGGCCGCGTGCAACCTGGGCTCGGTCGACGGCCAGCCTACGACGATTCACGATAACGAACGCGCGATCAGCGACCATGAGTGGGCAAACGGCGGCCCGCGCCGCTTTGAGCCGGCAGGGGAGGATGCGCCCACGGTCGCCGTGGTTGGTTCTGGACCGGCTGGTCTGGTGGCTGCATGGGAGCTCGCGCGTCGCGGCGCCCGCGTGACGGTGTTTGAGCGCGACGACCGCCCCGGCGGCCTGCTCATGTACGGCATCCCCAACATGAAGCTCGAGAAGTCTGTGGTCGAGCGTCGCGTGGCGCTCATGCGCGAGCTGGGTATTGTGTTCGAGCTGGGCGCCGACGTGAGCGATCCCAAGGTTACCGCCAGGCTCGACGACTTTGACGCCGTCGTGGTGGCTGCCGGCGCCCGTGCTCCGCGTGGGCTTTCGGCTGCGAACATTGATGCCCCGGGCGTGGTGTATGCCGTGGACTACCTGACGGCTTCGACCGTCTCGGTGCTCGATGGCGGTGAGCCTGCTATTGACGCGCGCGGCCTGGACGTCGTGGTCATTGGCGGTGGCGATACCGGCAACGACTGCGTGGGTACCGCGGTGCGTCAGGGCGCGCGCAGCGTGCGCCAGTTTGAGTTCTTGCCGGCTGCGCCCGATAAGCGCGCGGTAGGCAACCCCTGGCCGCAGTGGCCCAACGTTAAGAAGACCGATTACGGCCAGCAGGAGGCTATCGCTGCGATGGGTGGCGAGATGCGTGCCTGGGCCGTGGATACACTCGAGGTGCTGCTGGACAAGAAGGGTGCGGCTGCGGGTCTGCGCGTGGTCGATCTGGACTGGTCGGCGGGAAAGCCCGAGCGCATCGCGGGCTCCGAGCACGAGGTGCCAGCGCAGCTGGTGCTCATCGCCTGCGGCTTTACGGGTCCGGAGTACGGTGTGTTCGATGCGGTGAGCGTACCTGTTGCCACCGCTGGTCGTCCGCTGCCGGTGATGGCTGCCGAGGGCTCGCATCTCGCGGCTCGCACGGAGGGCGTCGCCGCGGATGCCGCGCCGGTGTATGTGGCGGGTGATGCTCGCAACGGCAGCTCGCTCGTGGTGAGTGCCATGGCCGATGCCCTGGCCTGCGCAGCCGAAGTCGCCGAGGCGTTGGAGCTGTAAAGTAGTCATTTAAGAACGTCCCCAACGACTAGTCATTTTTTTGTCTAGTCGTTGGGGACACTCTTCGCGGGGCGCCTGTTCGTTTGTCGACGTACAAGTGTTCATTCGTCGACGTTTGCGACTGTGCTACTCTGCTCTTTCTGTGGTGGCTGCGGGCATCTGGCTCAAAAGGGCGGGTTGGCTGTCTATGTCTACCTGCGGTTTCTTTGCGGTGCGCTCATTCGGTCAAGTGTTCCGCCAAGTGTTTGGTCAGCATCTGGTTTGCAGCCGGAGGCCCATTTTGCCCGTGCTGGCCACGGTCGTCCGCCCTCCTCGTAAGCTCAAATTGAGGTCCATCAGTTTGAGGAGGATGCCATGACTGATCATGTTTTTGACCGAGCGCAGCTGGTCGAAGCTGTCGGCAACGATATTGCCGATATGGCCCATTTTTGGATGCTGCGGAAGTTTCAATTCCTAGAGCCGGCGCGCGAGCAGTTCGAGATCATTGTCGACCCGTGGCTCAGCTATTACGCCGAGCCCTCGCAAAAAGAAATCATGGCCTATAACATGGCGTTTACCGATTGGCTATTGTTTGAGCGCCCTTATCGCCATGGCGCGACGCTGCTCGAACTGTATGTTGACGAGCCACCAGCGTCAATTTCGCCCGCTTCGCTCGAGCGACTTAAGCAGGTGCGCGATACGCAGTACTTTTCGCGCTTTGGCATTTTGGGCAAGGATCCTGCGACTGGTATGGTTGCGCTGAAGGATACGCGCGCCGACCGCCGTTTTGATGTCTACGACCCGCATATCGTGCAAAAGGAGCATTGGAGCGACGGCGCGATTGCGGTGCGCCTCGCGTGTGTCGACGATGTTTGGCTGACAGCGGGACAGCTCTATCTGTATGACATCGCACGCCTGAGTGACACGGCGGTCGATGGGCCTGGTGCGGTGCATCCGGAGGACCTGCAGGATGGCTTTGACACCTCGTGCATCAGTTTCTTCTTGCGTCTGGTCCGCGACATCATGGGCGCCCAGGGACGGTACGTAAAGTCGCTCAACATCTACGAGCAGGAGTGGGAGTAGGGGCGGGGCCGATGCCGGCTTGTCTTGATCTGTAACAACTGGCTGTCAAAACGCGGTCTACCTGTTACAGATTGAGATGAACTGGCGCGGGCTGTCCGAATGTCTCGATCTGTAACAACTGGAGGTAATTCTGGTCCGTAACTGTTACAGATCGAGACTGAAGGTTGGCCACCGATGAATTATCTCAATCTGTAACATCTAGCTGCTAAAAACCGGTTTGCCTGTTACAGATTGAGACAAAGGGTTGGACCGCTGCCGAATGATCTCGTTCTGTAACATCTGGAGGCTCAAATGCCGTTTTCCTGTTACAGAATGAGATGTTTGGCGCGGCGGGCAACAGAGACAATGGTTCGTTTGTCTGATGTGGTGGTGATGAAGGTGCCCAGTACCGTCTGCAAGCATAAACATGCGACTCGTAACACATTGGCACGAAACAGGATGCTCGCGCGGCTCACGGAGGCAGGGGAGCAAGGTACGCTGCTCGCAACGCATGACAACGCCGATCTCATGTGGCTGAGGCGCCATGTGAGGGCCGATGATATCGCGGAGCCCGAGCCGTATCTGTTCTGCTTTCAACATGATTGGGATTTG
>URIJ01000011.1 GCA_900547835.1 uncultured Collinsella sp. | reverse complement strand
CGTCAACTCGCGAGGCAAAGGATGGGATAAAGACAATCCAAACACTCCCCTACAGAATAAATCGAAGGATGTCGGAACGAAGCATATAGACAAACAGCAGTGCAAAGAGCGCGATGCCGACATAGCTGACGATTGTCTGCACTTTGAGCGGCAGCTCGCGGCCCGCAATCTTTTGAATGATCTCGATGACCAGCTTGCCGCCATCGAGTGGTGGGATGGGCAGCAGGTTCATAAAGCCAAGCGAGAACGAAATGAGGGCGGCAAAGGAAAGGAACGTGGCAGGGCCGGCAGCAGCGGCCTGTGAGGACATAACGCTAATACCCACGATCGAAGAAGACTGATCGAGAATCTCCATCGTATGCTGCGGCTGGAGCAGGCGCATCACGCCCTCCGCTGTCTGCACGACACAGGAGAACGAAAGGCGAGCCGACGTGATGGGGTCTAAACGGACCACCTGCGTAGAGGCATACACACCTAGGCGCTCGTCCTCTTTGAGCGCAACCGTGGTCGAATGCTGCTTGCCGTCACGCTCGTACTCGATGGCGATATCGTCCTTACCGGCAGCCTTGCCGATGGCATCGTAGACATCCATCCAAGTGGAACATGAGACACCGTCAACCGAAAGGATCGCGTCACCGCCCTCGATACCCGCCTTGGCGGCAATAGACCCCTCGTCAACCTGACCGATCACGTTGGTATCCATCGGCACGGTGACACCCGCAATAGAGTAGATGCTCATAAGCAGCAAAAAGCCCGTCAGGATATTGACGAGAATGCCCGCGAGCAGCATAAAGGCGCGCTTGAGAAAGCCTTGGCCAAGATAGGTGTGCGAGCGCTCTTGCGCAAGGAACTCGGCCTCGCCGCACGGCAGCTCCCACACATCGCCCTCGGCAGTCGCATGTTCGCGATCGAAACGGCGACCATCAAAGGTGGTATAGCCTGCCTTGTCTCGCGGCAACGTCTGATATTTGGTGGGATAGTAGCTCGGCGAGGGCTTCTCCCCTTCCTCATACCAGGGCGCGATGGAGCCCCAACCCAGCAAAAGGGCGCATGCCTCGAGCACATCCTCCTCGGAAAGCTCGAGCTCGACAGCAAGGTCGGCCACGGTCACGCGACCATGACGATAGATAGCCGCGAGCACGCGGTCGGCGCACGAAACATCGGTCGGATCCATACCACAGATGGCAGCGTAGCCACCCAGCAGCAGCGGGGTCACGCCAAACTTGGTTCCAATGCGACGCGACGTGTAATGGATGTCAAAGCGGCACGGCAGACCCAAAAAGAACTCGGTCACACGGACGCCGCAGGCACGCGCCGCCAAAAAGTGGCCGCCCTCGTGCAAAAACACGAGGACGGAAAGCATCAGCAGGCCCCAAAAGACCGATGAGAGAACGCTCAGAACAGTATCCATAAAACGAAAAAGCAATCCTTATGGGTTAGGAACGGGTTGCGGCGAGCACCTGCGCAGCCTTTTCACGCGCCCATGCATCGATGTCGTGAAGCTGCTCAAACGAATCGACCGCCTGCATATCGTGGGAATCCATGCAGGATTCCACAATGCGATCGATATCGGTAAAGCTGCAGCCATCGTGCAGGAAGGCATCGACGGCGACCTCGTTGGCGGCATTGAGCACGCACGGCATGGTGCCACCCGTCTTGCCGGCACGCTCGGCCAGTGCCAGACAGCGGAAGGTATCCATGTCGGCAGCATCAAACGTGAGCTGCCCCAGCTCGCGGAAATCGATACGAGGCGCCGGGGTATCCCAACGCTCGGGATACGAGAACGCGAACTGGATGGGAATACGCATGTCGGAAGCACCGAGATGCGCCATCACGGAGCCGTCGGAGAACTCGACCATAGAGTGAATCTTGGACTGACGCTGCACGACCACGTTAATGAAATCGAGGTCGCAGTTAAACAGATGCATGGCCTCAATGCGCTCCAGGCCCTTGTTCATGAGGGTGGCGGAGTCGATGGTGATCTTGGCGCCCATGGCCCACGTGGGATGTGCGAGGGCATCGGCACGCGTCACGCGATTGAGCTCGTCGCGCGTGCGGCCAAAGAACGGACCGCCCGAGCAGGTGAGCCAAATACAATGAGCCTCGCGCGGGTCCTCCCCCAGATAGCACTGGTAGATGGCGGAGTGCTCAGAGTCGACTGGAATAAGCTGGCCCGGTTGCGCCAACGGCATAAGCAAGTCGCCACCGACGACGAGGGACTCCTTGTTGGCAAGGGCAAGGCGTTTATTTGAGGTCAAGGCCGCATGGCTCGCCTCGAGACCGGCGGCGCCCACAATAGCGACGAGCACGCAGTCGACATCGTCGCGACGCGCGAGCTCGCAAACCGCCTGCGCGCCAACGCCGAGCTGTGTGCCCTCGGGCAACTCCTGCAGCACGGCGTCATCGCCATGAGCGACATCGGCAACGGCAACCGCCGGAACCGAGAACTCGCGGGCAGCGGCAACAAGCTCGGAGGTACTGGAGTTAACGGACAGCGCCGTCACCTGCAGGCGATCGGCATGCTGGCGGCACACATCGAGCGCCTGGGTGCCGATGGAGCCGGTACAACCCAGGATGGCAACACGGAGGCGTCCATCGAGGCCATACGTCGTCTGGAATGACATTACAGCACGCCTCCGATCATCAGCATCAGCTGCGCGGTGATGCAGCCGAAGATAAGCGAATCGCTACGATCGAGCATGCCGCCGTGGCCCGGGATAAGGTTGCCGGAATCCTTGACGCCCACACCGCGCTTGATGCGCGACTCGATAAGGTCGCCGATAACGCCCAGAATGGACACGACCACGCCGCACAGCAGCGCATAGGGCAGGCTGAGCTTGTAGAAGTGCGTCGCCCACAGGATGAGCCAAATCAAAACCGAGCCCAGGATGCCGCCAACAAACCCCTCCCAGCTCTTTTTGGGAGAGATCTTGGGAACCATCTTGTGCTTGCCGATACGGCTGCCCACGATGTAGGCAAACGAATCGGAGACCCAAAGGGACGCGCAAACGCCCACCGAAAGCAAGGCACCGGCAAAACCGGGCACGGCATCGCGCAGCAGCACGATAGCCGACAGCATAAAGCCAGTGTAGATGGGACCCATGAGCGTCACGGCCACATCAGAGATGCGGGTACGCGGCGACCAGACATACCAAATGCCCACAGCGAGCATCAGGGCAAAAAGCAGGGCATTCAGCAGCATCGAATCGCCCAACGCCGACAGCGGAAAGAGCACGGCGGCAGCGATACCCATGCGCTCGTTAGCCATCTTGCCATCGAGCCTTGTCATACGGAAAAACTCATAGCAGCACAGACCGCTCATGACGGAAACAAAGATGGCCGTGGGCACGATACCCAAAACCAGGCACAGGATAAAGACAACGGCGTAGACGATACCGGCGGCGGCACGGGTAATAAAGCCCGCCAGCCACGAACCGGAACCGCTCTTCGCTGCAGGCGCTCCCGCAGTGGCAGCTTTACGCGCGGGCGTCTTGGGAGCAGATGCCTTGGGACGATCGGACACGATTAAGCCTCCTCGGTCTTACTCAGTCCACCAAACCTACGGTCACGGCCCTGATAGGCCAAAATGGCGTCGACAAGGCCCCAACGATCAAAGTCGGGCCAATAGGTATCGGTGACGTAGAATTCGGAATAAGCCACCTGCCACAGCAGATAGTTCGAAAGGCGCAGCTCACCAGAGGTGCGAATCACAAGTTCGGGATCGGGAAGACCGGCGGTATAGAGGCGGGAAGCCACCATGTCGTCATCAATTGCGGCAGGATCGATCTTACCGGCGGCAACGTCGAGTGCGATCTGACGGACAGCGCGGGTAATCTCGGCACGCGCGCCGTAGTTGACGGCAAGCGCCAGCGTCATACCGGTGTGATCGGCGCACTCGGCAAGACCGCGTTCAAAAACGTCGCGGGTCTTCTTGGGCAGCGCGGAAATATCACCCAAAAAGACAACGCGCACGTTTTCGCGCTTCAGAAGCGGCAACTCGTCGATGAACGTCTTGGCAAACAGGTGCATCAAGACGTTGACCTCATGCTGCGGGCGGTTCCAGTTTTCGGTAGAAAACGCATAGGCAGAAAGCACGTCGACGCCCAGGCGCACGCAGGCGGTAATGATCTCGCGCAGCGAGAGGATACCTGCCTTATGACCCTCGGTGCGTGCAAGACCGCGCGACGTGGCCCAACGACCGTTGCCGTCCATGATGCACGAGATATGGTGCGGAATGTTATTGAGGTCAAGGTCGGAAAAACCGACGCCCGCAGGGGCGTCGGCAAAGTACTCGACCAGTTTATGCTCGTCGTATTGCACCTTAGATCTCCATGACCTCGGCTTCTTTTTCCTTCAGAAGCTCCTCGACCTTGGCGACATACTCATCGGTGTGCTTCTGGACCTTGGCCTGCTCGCGACGGACATCGTCCTCGGTGAGCTCCTCATCGCGCTCGAGCTTGTTGTTGAAGTCGCGACGGATGTTACGGATAGACACCTTGGCCTGCTCGGCGTACTCGCGGCACTCCTTGACGAGCTCGCGACGGCGCTCCTCAGTGGGAGCCGGGAACGGAAGACGAACGACGGTGCCATCGGAGTTGGGGGTAATACCCAGATCGGAAGCGCCGATGGCCTTGACGATAGCATTGATGAGTGCCTTGTCCCACGGCTCGATGAGCAGCATGTGGGCCTCGGGGGTCTTGACGGCGGCAACCTGCGTGACCGGCGTGGGAACACCGTAATAATCGACGGTGATGTCGGACAGAATGTTGGCATTGGCGCGGCCGGTACGGACCTTGGAGAAGTTATGCTTGAGGGACTCGAGCGACTTGTCCATATGGGCGGTGATGTTCTCTGCCATGCTTAATCCTCCTGATAGACGAGCGTGCCGACGGGCTCACCCGCGAGCGCGCGCTTGACGGTGTCCTCGCCATCGATGTTGAGGACCAAAATCGGCATACGGTTATCCTGGCACAGTGCCGTAGCCGTGGAATCCATAACCTGCAGACCGCGGACGAGAACCTCGTGATAGGTAATCTTGTCAAAACGGACGGCATCGGCGCACTTGACGGGATCCTTGTCGTAGATGCCGTCAACCTTGGTGGCTTTAATCAGAATCTCGGCGCCGATCTCGCACGCACGAAGAGCCGCGGCGGTGTCGGTCGTAAAGTACGGATTGCCCGAACCGGCGGCAAAAATAACGACGTTGCCCTTGGAAAGGTGGTTGATGGCGCGACGGCGAATATAGGGCTCGCAGATCTCGTTCATCTGGATAGCGCTCATAACGCGGCAGGGAACATCGTTGTGCTCGAAGGCATCCTGCAGGGCGAGCGCGTTCATAACGGTTGCCAGCATGCCCATGTAGTCGGCCTGAGCACGCTCCATGCCACCGGCAGCGCCGGCCATGCCGCGGAAAATATTGCCGCCGCCGACAACGACGCCGACCTCATGGCCAACGGCGAGCAGCTCCTTGACCTGCTTGGCAAGATGATCGGTAACCTTGGGGTCGATGCCATATTGGCCGTCGCCCATCAGCGCTTCGCCGGAAAGCTTAAGAAGCACGCGTTTATATCGGATGTCGGACAAAGCGATCCTCCTTTAATTAGACTCTCAATATGATATCAAAGGCTCTGATAAGAGCCATGAAAAAGCAGGCTGTGAGTAAAACCCACAGCCTGCTCATTACCAGCTACAAGAGCTTATTTACTCGCCACGGACCAGACGGTCAAAGGCAACGACGGTAATGGTGTCGCCGAGCTCCTTGGAGACCTGCTCAGCGTACTTCTTGATGGTAAGGGAGCTGTCCTTGATGAACTCCTGCTCGGTGAGCACGGACTGCTTGTAGAACTTCTCCAGACGGCCAACAGCCATCTTCTCCTGGATAGCCTCGGGCTTGCCGGACTCGGCAGCCTGGGCCATGTAGATCTGCTTCTCGTGCTCGACGGTCTCGGCCGGAACCTGATCGCGGGTAGCGCAGATCGGGGCGACGGCGGCAACCTGAAGGGCAACGTCGTGAGCGAAGGTCTTGAAGGACTCAGCCTGAGCGGTCTCGGCCTTCTCGAAGGCGAACTCGACGAGGACGCCGATCTTACCACCCATGTGGATGTAAGAAGCGAGCGCGCCGTTCTCGGCCTTGCGGGCAGCGAAGCGGGAGATCTTCATGTTCTCGCCCATGATGTGAATCATCTCGGTGAGCTCGGAGGAAACGGTCTCCTCGCCCATCGGCTTCTCGAGCAGAGCGTCGACGTCAGCAGGCTCGGTGGTAGCGACAACCTCAGCGACCTTAGAAGCAAAGCCGGTGAACTTGGCGTTGGAGCCAACGAAGTCGGTCTCGCAGGAGAGCTCGAGCAGAGCGCCGGTCTTGCCATCCTCGGAGACGAACGCGGCGACAGCGCCCTCGTTGGTCTCACGGCCAGCCTTCTTGGCAGCCTTGGCAAGGCCGTTCTTACGCAGAACGTCGACAGCGGCGTCCATGTCGCCGTCAGCCTCGACGAGAGCCTTCTTGCACTCCATCATCGGGGAGTCGGTCATCTCGCGGAGCTGCTTGACCATAGCGGCGGTAATCTGGGCCATTGTGGTTCCTTTCAAAGAGATGAAAAAGAATTAACTAAGACTGATTTACTCGGCCTTGGGCTCAGCGGCCATCTCGGCCTCGGAGACCTGCTCCTTACCGGAGCCAGCGAGGCAGGCGTCAGCCATGAGCTCGCACATAAGGGTGACAGCGGAGATAGCGTCATCGTTGCAGGGGATGCCGTACTCGACCTCGTCGGGATCGGAGTTGGTGTCGATCAGAGCGACGACGGGGATGTTCAGGCGCTGAGCCTCCTTGATGGCGTTCTCCTCGCGCTTAGTGTCGATGACGAAGAGAGCCTGGGGCAGACCCTTCATGTCGCGGGCGCCACCGAGGTTGGTCTGGAGCTTGGTGAGCTCCTTGCCGAGAACAGCCTGCTCCTTCTTGGGCAGAACAGCCATGCGTCCGTCCTCGACCATGGCCTCGAGCTCCTCCATGCGGTTGATGCGGGAGCGGATGGTGACGAAGTTGGTCAGCATGCCGCCGAGCCAACGCTGGTTGATGTAAGGCATGTTGGCGCGCTCAGCAGCGTTCTTGACGGCCTCCTGAGCCTGCTTCTTGGTGCCGACGAACAGCACGTTGCCACCCTTGGCGACGTTCTTGACGAAGGTGTAGGCCTGGTCGGCGTCGAGGATGGTCTGCTTGAGGTCGAGGATGTAGATGCCGTTGCGCTCACCGAAGATGAACGGCTTCATCTTGGGGTTCCAGCGACGGGTCTGGTGACCGAAGTGGCAGCCGGCCTCGAGCAGGGTGCGGATATTAATCTTGGTAGCCATGTTAAACCTCCTGTGGTTTGCCTCCGCGCGGGGTCATCCTCCAAAACCAACCCGGACATGTGCTACCAAAGCCCGGGCACCACGGTATGAAGTAGCCGCGCGTGCGTGATAAAAACATGTTGCCGTGAAGCAACCCGATGAATGATAGCAGGAATGCATCTTCCTGCCAACCCGCAATCAAAACCACACACCTGAGTGCGGCGCGGGACGTCCCAGCCACTATTCGCCGCGGGGATGGGCTTGAGCCACGGCACGTTTGAGCCGATCGGGCGTGAGGTGCGTGTAGATCTGCGTCGTGGACAGGCTCGCATGACCCAGCAGCTCTTGAACCGAGCGCAGGTCCGCACCGCCCTCGAGCAAATCGGTCGCAAAGGTATGGCGCATCGCATGCGGGGCAATGTCGGCCGGAATGCCGGCGAGCGTCGCCAGCGTATGGAACCGCCGCCTGAGCATGGCGGCACTCATGCGATTGCCGCGCGCCGATATAAGCAGCGGATGCGGCCCGGTAGCGGGGTCACGGCGCTTTGCCTGAGCGAGCAACTCCGGCCTCCCCTCCTCAATATAGAGACGCGTCGCCTCGAGTGCGCGACGATACAGAGGGACGATACGCTCCTTGCTCCCCTTGCCCCAAAGTCGCAGCGTTCGCTCGGACCAACCAATAGACTCCACGTTGAGCGCCGCGAGCTCCGAGATTCGCGCGCCGGAGGCATAGAGCAACTCAAGCATCGCCGCATCGCGCAGTCCCGCGGGCGTCGAGGTATCAGGCGTCTTGAGCAGCGCCTCAACCTGCTGGGTCGTAAGGACGCCCGGCAGGTCACGTGGCAGCTTGGGCGATGCGATCGCCGAGACCGCATCGCCCTCGACAATCCCCTCGGCAGCCATCCAGCGATAGAGAGATCGAATAGCCGACAGGTGCGCCGCAAGCGTTCGGGGAGCCACCTGCTCACGCGAAAGCTCGGCAAGATAGCGACGAATGGTGCGCACGTCGGCAGCGAAAGCATCAATATTCTCGCGCTCGCACCAGACAGCAAAGCGCTCTAGCCTCGAGCCATAGGCCGTCACCGTGTTGGGAGAAAGTCCCTCAACACGTGCGATATAGGCGATAAACGAGTCGACGGTGTCGTACAGGTCAAAGGCTATGACCGGTCGCCTCCAAACAGATCGGGGCGAGTGGCCAGATAGGCATCAAGGGCCTCGAGCGCACGGTCCGCATAGGCCTGGTAGCGGTCGCGCTTGCTGCGGCGCTTACCATCCTCGAGTGGCGGCACCAGGCCAAAGTTGACATGCATAGGCTGATAGCCCACGGTGGCAGGATCGGTCGCATAGCCCACGAGCGCACCCAGGGCGCCCACACGCGGCAACTCGACGCCCGCGGCACCGATAGCCTCGGCATAGGTGTTGAGCGCCGCGAGCAGACCTGTCGCCACGGCTTCCATGTACCCCTCGGTGCCGGTGATCTGACCGGCCAGGCGCACGCCGGTACCGGGCACGGCAAAGGTGCTATCGAGCACGTGAGGGGCGTCGACAAAGGTATTGCGGTGCATGACACCGTAGCGGAAGAACTCAGCGTTCTCCAGGCCCGGCACCATATGGAAGACGCGCTTCTGCTCGCCAAAGGTCAAGTTGGTCTGGAAGCCCACCAGGTTATAGGCGGTCTTCTCCTTGTTCTCGGCACGCAGCTGAATCGCCGCCCAGGGGCGACGTCCGGTACGCGGGTCGGTGAGGCCGACGGGCTTCATGGCGCCAAAGCGAATGGCGTCCTTGCCGGTGCGCGCAACTTCCTCGGCAGGCTGGCAGGCCTGGAACAGATCGCCGCCCTCAAAGTCCTTGAGCACCACGCGGTCGGCCGTAGTAAGCGCCTCGATAAAGGCCTCGTACTCCTCCTTATTGAGCGGAGCGTTGAGATAGTCGCCGCTCCCCTGCTCCTCGTAGCGCGACTGCGAGAACAGCACGTCCATATCGAGCGTGGAGGCATCGACGATCGGCGCCGCCGCATCAAAGAATGCCAGGGCATCGCCACCGACGAGCTTCATAACCTCTTCGCTCAGCGCCGGTGAACACAGCGGGCCCGCGGCAATGACCACGTGACCCTCGGGAATCTGCGTGACCTCGCCGTGAATGATCTCGATATTGGGACGGGCGGCAACCTCGGCCTCGACAAACTCGGAAAACTTGACGCGGTCGACCGCCAAGGCGCCACCGGCGGGAACAGCCGCGCGATGGGCGCAATCGAGCAGGACTGAACCCATGCGCTCAAGCTCGGCCTTCAGCAATCCAGCCGCGGAATCCGGACGGGTCGACTTAAACGAATTGGAACAGACGAGCTCTGCCAGGTGATCGGTATGGTGGGCCGGGGAGCTAACCTGGGGGCGCATCTCGCACAGCTTTACGGCAAACCCGCGATCTGCCAGCTGGATCGCGCACTCCGAACCCGCCAGACCGCCACCGATAACCGTCACCTGATCAAACAGCATCTGCAAACACCTTTCTAATTGACATGTTTTCCATTGTGACCGAAGGGTGTCTGGGCGTGAAGGGCAAACTTGGAGGGCGCATACCTTCCATCCATCATGCGCTCGATAAGGCCCTCGAGTTCAAGCGAACCCAAGAGTTTGAGTACGCCGACAGCATCGAGCGAGACGAGCGCCGCGATGTCGTCGACCTTGAGCGGAGAGGCGATGAGCGCATGCATCACGGTCTGCTGTGTTTGATCCAGGTCGGCAATGCCGGGAGCATCGGGGCGCGAGTAGCGCAGGGTGCCGTAGATGCGTGAAATAGCCATCTCGATAGATTCCTCGTCGATGATGCAGCAGGCACCGTTCGCAATGAGGTAATTCGTGCCACGCGACTCGGGCGATAGGATCGACCCTGGCACGGCAAGAAGTTCTCGCCCCAAATCCATAGCAGCCTCGGCTGTAGAAAACGTCCCGGAAGGCATACCCGCCTCGGATACAAAGAGGGCTTGCGACAGGGCCGCGATTACGCGATTGCGGCGCGGAAAGGCAAACTTGCGCGGACCCATGCCCCACGGAGAGATCGACACGACCGCGCCACCCGTATCGAGCGTGCGCGTAATAAGCCCCGCGCTCGAACGCGGGTAGACCACGTCGGCGCCCGTCCCCAGCACCACGACGTGTTTGCCGCCGGCGTTGACCGCAGCCCAACCCGAGGCCTGGTCACAACCGACCGCACCGCCCGAAACTACCGTCACTCCCGCCTCAACCGCCACCTTCGCCGCAAGCTCTGCCACGGCAAGACCATACGGAGAGGCCCTGCGCGCGCCGATGATGGAGAGCGCGGGCGTCGAAAGCACCTCGGGGTTGCCGCGCACATAGAGTGTCTGGGGTACATCAGAAAGCTCCAAAACGGTCTCGGGATACAACGCGTCACCTGGATGCAGCTCGAAGGTCCCCTCGGCCATCATTGGTCCCTCCTTCCCTGGTACATCGCCGCCTCGAGCACGTGGTCCTGCGTCACTTGCTCGCTCTCGGCGACGTCGGCGATGGTACGCGCGATACGCGCCAGGCGCACGATGCCGCGGCCCGTGAGATGCGTGCGCTTCGACAGGCCGAGCACACACTTCTCCGCCGCATCATCGAGCTCAAAGGTCGAAACGACGCCGTCAATGGACCGTGTCTCGTCATCCTCGGCCTCGGCATCAGCATCGTCCATACGGGATTCGCGCCAAGCGCGAAAAGCGCGACCGCGCACAACGTAGTCACGTAACTCAGCTGACGACATACCCTCCGCGCCCTCGATAATCATCTGAGGGTCGGGACGGGTCACATCGATCATCATGTCGATACGGTCGGCCAAAGGACCGCGCAGTTTAGACCGATAGCGCTCGACCATCGCCGCCGAGCAGCGACACGGTACCTCGCGATCGCCCAAAAAGCCGCAGGGGCAGGGATTGCTCGCAGCCAGCAGCTGAAAGCGCGACGGGAAGGTAAAAGCCCCGTCGACGCGTACGATCCTCACGTAGCCGCGCTCGATGGGCTGACGCAGCGTCTGCAGCACGCCAGTGGGAAACTCGGCAAGCTCGTCCAAAAAGAGCACGCCGCCATGAGCAAGGCTGATCTCACCCGGGTGCACCGGGCGCCCGCCGCCGATAAGGCCTGCGGTCGAAATACTGTGGTGGGGACTGCGGAAGGGGCGGTGCCCCGCCAACAAGCCATCAATGTTCTCACCCAAAACCGAATGGATGCACAGTGCCTCCTGCTGATCCTCAACGGAAAGCTCGGGCAGGATGCCGGTCATACGGCGTGCGAGCATCGTCTTGCCCGATCCCGGAGACCCGATCATGAGCAAGCCGAGTTCTCCTGCCGCCGCAAGCGCCATGCCGCGTTTAGCGACTTCCTGCCCCAGCACGTCTGCATAGTCGAGCTCGGGCTCAAAGGTCGCCTCGACACCCTCGGAATCCAAGTAGTGCCGTGCGGCATCGCCCATGCCGTGTGCAAGCTGAGACAGATGGTCGATAAAGCCGCAATCTACGCCCGCGAGTGGCACATGCTGGTCGGACCTGCCGGCGATAAAAGACAGCCCCATGTCGCGAGCCAATAGCTGAAACGCCACCTCGCCCTTGACGGGAAGCACCGTACCGTCCAAGCCGAGCTCGCCGGCGATAAGGCAGCGATCGAGGTTGTCACGGGGAATCTGCCCATCGGCCGCTAGAACCGCGATGGCGATGGGCAGATCAAAGCCGCTACCGGTCTTGCGAATATCGCCGGGCGCTAGGTTGACCGTAATGCCCGAGCGTGGGATCTCGAACCCGGCGGAGCGCATCGCGCAGCGAATACGACCGCGTGACTCCATCACCTCCATACTCGGAATGCCGAGCATCTGGATGCCCGGAACGCCACCGGCAAGCGAGACCTCGACCGTGACGTGAATCGCCTCGACGCCGCGGATGCAGGCCGCGTGAACGGCAAACGTCTCGAACGCCATCACGACACCTGCCAATCGAACGCGTTGTACTGATGCTCGATCTCGGCGATATGCCCGCCGCGGATGGTGACACCCACAGCATCGAAGCGAATCGCCTTGAGCGGATAATGCTCCATGAGATAGCAACTTGCGATGCGGCGGTAGCGGCGTTGCTTTTGGGCGTCCACGGCCTCCTCGGGAAAGACCCGCGTGCTGCAATCCAGTGCGACGCGTCTGGTCTTGACCTCGGCCATCACCACGACATCGTCGAGCTCATCGAGCAGCACCAGATCGGCCTCGCCCTCGGTGCAACGATAACCCTGCTCCAGCAAGGTGTAGCCGCGCTCGTTAAAGTAGTCGATGGTGATCAGCTCGCCCAGCATGCCCAGCTCGCGGGGACTGAGTCCCTTGATAAACTCGGGCGTCATCGCCCCGCAGTCGAGCTCGCCGTTTTCCCAACGCTCCTTGAGCTGCTGCGTCTTGCTCTTTTTGCTTGCGGCACTCATGGGGTCTCCTTTCCCGCACACTGCATTGCCCCGATGATGAGGGCACCTTTCATGCGGGTAAGTACCGGAAGCAAACCAAAAGCTGACCAAATGCCGTCAAAAAACGGGCCGTACGCAGCAATGCTGTTGCATACGGCCCGCTGCCAGCAGGTTTATAAAACCCCTGAGGTCCCTGTCTCCACAATTGACCTAGAAAAGGCGCTCAGTCTGCAGAAAGTTTCCGCAAAAGCTCACGCGGTGCAGTGGACAAAGTCCATGTTTGCGAATGGCCTCGATGTGCTCGGGGCTTGCGTAGCCTTTCGATTCGGCCAAATGGTACTCGGGATACTCGGCATCGTACTCGACCATCATCTCATCACGCGTGACCTTGGCCATGATGGACGCCGCGGCGATACAGGCGATCTTGGCATCGCCCTTCACCACGTCGCGCTCGTTGGGAACGGCGCCCAAGGGGTTACCGTCCATAAGCACGCAATCGGGCTCGAGCCCCGTATCGGCCACGGCGCCCGCGACAGCGGCTCGAATGGCGCGGGCCATGCCCATCTCATCGATATCCTTAGGCGCGATATGGCAAAAACCAATTGCCGTCGCCACCTCGGCAATCTTCACTGAGAGCAACTCGCGGCGCGCCGGCGTGAGCTTTTTGGAATCGTTGATGCCCCAGACGCGCGGCTCCATAGGAAGGCAGACGGCGCATACCGTCAAAGGACCGGCCACCGATCCGCGACCCACCTCGTCGACACCAACGACCACCCCATCGCCGCCAAGCTCATGCATAAGCTCATACATGTCATTGACGCGCTCGCGCTCGGCAAGCTCTTTGGCATGGCGTTTGAGGGCGCGTTCACAAGCCTTGATCACCTGCTGGCGCGGGTCCTCGCGATAATGCTCCACGAGGGCGGGGATCTCCTCAAACGTAGCGCTCGCCAACTCACCGGCAACCTGCGATGCCGAAACCGAGCTCGTCATATTGGCCATACCAGGCCCTCCTTGCATGCAAATCAGATAAAAAGAAGGGCCACCCGAAGGTGACCCTTGTGTCCAAACGAGTGGACAGACGCTGCGATCTTCTTAGCGCTTCTCGGGGATGCGAGCAGCCTTGCCCACCTTGTCGCGGAGGTAGTACAGCTTGGCGCGACGGACGCGACCATGACGAACGACCTCGAGCTTGGCGATCTTGGGGCTGTGAAGCGGGAAGGTACGCTCAACACCGACACCGAAGGACATCTTGCGGACGGTGAAGGTCTCGCGGGCACCGGCGCCGGCCATGCGGATGACGTCGCCCTGGAAGACCTGAATGCGCTCGCGGTCGCCTTCCTTAATGCGGTAGTGAACCTTGACGTTGTCGGCGACGCGAACCTGAGGAATGTCCTCGCGGATCTGCTGACGCTCGATTGCGCGGATGTAATCCATGTGCAATTCCTTACTCTTCTAGAGGTGCCGTACCACCTTGGCCGGCACGTAGTTGAACAAACGTATTCGAGTATACACGCGCGGGTTTCTGCTGCAAGAACAATTTTTTACGCAGACAAAAAGACAAAACCCGCACATGATAACCGCCCGCCTCACGAATGAGACGGGCGGCATGAAGGGGGCTACGCTAGGCGTCTAAACCCAAAACGTTACGCGGAGCGCTTCGCCTCGAGCTTGGCCTGAGCGGCAGCCAGGCGCGCGAGGGGCACGCGATAGGGCGAGCAGGACACGTAGTCCACGTCGGCCACGTTAAACAGGCCCTTGATGGACTTGGGGTCGCCGCCGTGCTCGCCGCACACGCCAAAGTGCATGTCGGGATTGGCGGCGCGGCCCTTCTCGACGGCCAAGCGCACGAGCTCCAGCACCGCCGCGTCGATGGTCTCGAAGGGGTTGTCTTTCAGGATCTTTTTATGCATGTACAGCGGGATGAACTTGGCCTCGGCGTCATCGCGCGAGAAGCCAAAGGTCGTCTGGGTGAGGTCGTTGGTGCCAAAGCAGATGAAGTCGGCATGATGGGCGATCTCGTCAGCGACCATGCAGGCACGCGGCAGCTCGAGCATCGTGCCCACGGGAATATTGAGCTCGACGCCTTCCTCGGCGGAAACCTCGGCGATCACGCGCTCGATAACCTCGCGGGTCTGGACATGCTCGGCCGTGATGGAAACGAGCGGAACCATGATCTCGGGATGCGGGTCGACGCCCTCCTTGATAAGGCGGGCAGCGGCCGTGGCGACGGCGCGAACCTGCATGAGCGGCAAATCGCTAAAGACGACGGACAGGCGAACGCCGCGCAGGCCGAGCATGGGGTTCGACTCGACCATGCCGTCGATACGACGCAGGCGGGCGCGCAGGGCTGCAAGCTCTTCCTCGCTGGCGCCGGCGGCTTCCTTCTTGGTGATGGCGACCTCGAGCTCGCGAGGATTATCCAGGAACTCATGAAGCGGCGGATCGAGCAGGCGGACGACCACATCGCGACCGGACATGGTCTTGAACATCGCCAGGAAGTCCTCGGTCTGAACCTTGAGCAGGTCGGCCAGGGCCTGCTGCTTCACGGCCTCATCGTCAGACAGGATAAAGCTCTGGATGATGTTCTTGCGGTCGCCCAGGAACATGTGCTCGGTGCGGCACAGGCCGATGGCCTCGGCGCCAAACTCGAGCGCAAGCTCGGCATCCTCGGGGTTGTCGGCGTTGACGCGCACGTGGTTGGCGTGGCCGCAGGTCTCATCCAGACGAATCTCATCGGCCCAGGACAGGATAGTGTCCAGGTCACCAGTAAGCTCGGCGGAGACCAAGTCAACGGCGCCGTCGACAACGATGCCCTGGGTACCGTCGATGGAGATGATGTCGCCCTCGTGCAGCACGCGATCGCTACCCTCGATGCGCACGACCTTCTCTGCCGCGTCAATGTGGAAGCGCTCAACGCCGCAAACGCAGGGCGTACCCATGCCGCGGGCGATAACGGCGGCATGGCTCGTCTTGCCACCGTGGCTGGTCAGGATGCCCTCGGCGGCAACCATGCCCTTCAGGTCGTCAGGGTTGGTCTCCCAACGGACCAGGATGACCTTGTGGCCCTCGGCGGAACGCGCGACGGCGTCGTCGCTCGAGAACACGACCTCGCCCACGGCGGCACCGGGGCTGGCGTTAAGACCGGTCGCGAGCGCCTCGTACTTCTTGGAGGAGTCGAACTGCGGGTGCAGGAGCTGATCGAGCTGCGCAGGATCGATGCGGCCCACGGCCTCCTCGCGGGTGATGAGGCCCTCCTCGACCATCTCGATGGCGATGCGCAGGGCGGCGGTGGCGGTTCGCTTGCCCACGCGGGTCTGGAGCATCCAGAGCTTGCCCTGCTCGATGGTGAACTCGATGTCGCACATGTCGCGATAGTGATCCTCGAGCGTCAGGAACACGCGCTCGAGCTCCTCGCCTGCGGACTCAAGCCCCGGAGTGGTCTTGAGATCGGCGATGGGCTCGGTGTTGCGAATGCCGGCGACGACGTCCTCGCCCTGGGCGTTGACCAGAAAGTCGCCGTAGAACTCCTTGGTGCCGTCGGCCGGGTTGCGGGTGAAGGCGACGCCGGTCGCAGAGGTCTCGCCCTTGTTGCCAAAAGCCATGGCCTGGACGTTGACGGCGGTGCCGAGCTCGTCGGAGATGCCGTGCTGCTTGCGGTAAATGCAGGCGCGCTCGTTCATCCAGCTGCCAAAGACGGCCTGGATGGCAAGGCGAAGCTGGAGCTCCGGATCGTGCGGAAAGACGGGCTTACCATCGGCGACCTCGAGCTCGGGGTACAGGGCGGCCTCGACGTTGGCGGAGAAGATGCCCTTGAAGGTCTCGACGAGCTCCTGCAGGTCCTCGGCCGAAAGCTCGGAATCGACGCGGACGCCGGCAACCAGGCGGGCCTGGGTCAGGGCGTTCTCGAACAGGTCGGCGTCGACGCCCATGACGACGTTGGAGAACATCTGGATAAAGCGGCGATAGCTGTCCCAAGCAAAGCGCGGGTTCTGCGTCTGGGCGATGAGGCCCAGGACGGAATCGTCGTTGAGGCCCAGATTGAGGACCGTGTCCATCATGCCGGGCATGGAGAACGGAGCGCCAGAGCGCACCGAGACGAGCAGCGGATCGTTGGCATCTCCGAGCTTCTTGCCGCAGCGGGCTTCGAGGTCGGCCTCGGCGGCAACGATCTCGTCAAGCGCGCCGGCAGGCCAAACATTGCCGGCACCGGAGTACTCAACGCAGGTCTGGCAGGTAATGGTAAAGCCACCGGGAACCGGCAGGCCGATACGGCTCATCTCGGCAAGGTTAGCGCCCTTGCCGCCAAGCACGAAGTTCATGGACTTGTCGCCCTCGGTGACACAGGTGCCCTGGGCGTCGGTTCCAAAACGGTAAACCCTCTTGCAATCGCTCACGATACTTCCCCTTCCATGCGCTTACGCGCACGACCGTGGTAACGAATCGACCCGCCGGATGCGGACCGTGAGGGAACTATACGGCGGGTTTTGGGCGGGCTTGAGCAGAGGCTGCGCGGTTTGGTAAACGTGCTAAAACTGGCGGTAAACGGTAGGTAAAGGTGGTTACCTTATGAAGATACCAGTACAACGTAGTCGCAGGTCAAAAGCGGTATAAACTGCTAAAACGCTTTAGCAAAAAGCTGTAATTATTGGAATGGAATCTCTTAAACTACGCAATAGCCAAGAAAGACAAAATCTATCAGAAGTATTTGTCCCAGGGATTTTGGTCAGAGTAGCTAATTTGGGACGGGGCTATTTTAGCCACCCCGGCAGATAGCGCGAATGCTTTGGCGGAGTAACGGCCGGGGTAGCTAAAAAAGCCCCATTACAGTTTGAGTCGTCCGAAAGGGCGGCTCCTTACTAGTTCTGGTAATACGATTGAGCCGTACCGATGGTCGCTGGCCGACCGCGACCGCGACGCGGCCTCCACCCGAGACCCCCATCTCGACACATAGCCCGTCATCCGACGAAAGCGCGCAGGTCGTCCTGTATAGGCGCATGGTGTCCCCCTCCGCCGCAAGAGGGAAACGAAAAAGCCCCTCTTTGCCACTACGGACAAAAGGGGCCTCCCAGGGGAAACGTGTTACAAAGCCTTCTTTGCAGGACGATGAAGATCAGAAACCCAACGTCGTACGCGTAGGGACTTACCCAACACCCACGCCATTTCGATCTTCTGGGCCTTCAACGCCACGTCCCGATAAGCATCCGGGCATCGGAATGACCTCGTCGCAAGCCGCAAGCATCTCTTCGTCATGAGTGACAACAATTACAATATGGTCTCTCTTAACCTCATGAAGCAATTTAATTAGCGCGCTCCGGCTCTTCGCATCAAGCGCTGAAGTTGACTCAAGAAACAACATGACGTCCGGCGATTTCAACATCTGCCGCACAATTGCGATGTTCTGCTTCTCCCCGCCGGACACCCCTCCTTTCTTGCTGCCAAGCATCGCTGCCGCCCCGTTCTCCGCAGCGGCAATCATTTTGTCTAACCCCAATATGGCAAGCATCCGATTCAGTTTGTCGGCCTCGAAATCATCAGAAAGCAGCGTAAGATTATCGAGGATCGTCCCCCCAACAATAGGGGGCTCTTGCTCCGTAATGCCAACTCGGCACCGCCGCAATGCGTATCGGTCGATGCGACGCTGTGATACCCCGTTGTAGAGGACGGCCCCTTCCGTGTTATCTGGATATAGACCCAATATCACTGACAGCAGCGAGCTCTTCCCCGAGCCATTTCTTCTTGCTTACTGTTTTTCTTATATTGTAACGATTTTCGATAAGAGGAAAGATTACTCCATGACGCGCAAGCCCGAACTCTAAGCGTTTCCCATCAGCATTGCCCATTTTTCGGATCGAAATCCAAATCCAGCTTCCTATCGCATGCTGAAATCAAATCCTGATCATGGCTTACAACAAGAATTAGCTGATCGAAGGGATTTCGATGAATATACTCCGTGAACTCCCGACGGCTTTCTTCATCTAAATCGTTCGTTGGTTCATCGAACACAAGCACTTCCGGCTGCCTGCGAAGTGCTGCGAATATCCTTAGCTTTCGATACTCTCCACCAGAAAGGTCTCTACAATTCTTGCCTTTTAACGATTCGACGGTTCGATAGAAACTCGGCACAAGCTCTCGGAGGTTTTCGCTCGATCCCCGAATCGACGTCCTCTCAAGGTAATTCTCCACCGTTTCGTTCGGAATAAAGAGCTTTTGCGGGCACACCGCAAACAGGTCCCGTCGGATCGTCTCCATATCGAGCTCTTCATATGGCACCGACCCCAAAGCCCGATGTCCCCCAGCAGAATATAGTCCAAGGAGCACCTTCAGAAACGTGCTTTTTCCGCATCCGTTCGGCCCGGTAATGGCATAGGTTTTTCCTTCCTCCACCTCCACGGAGAGGTCGCGGTATAAGTAGGGCTTTCCCGCGTAGCGGTACGCGATGTTGAACAACGATATGCTCTCCACGTGCCCAACCGTGAGGGTGCCGCGGTCCTCGGCGTCCTCCGTCAGAGCCCCCAATCGGTCGAACGAGGCCCTTGCGTCCTGATACGATTTGAAATAATTCAAAAAATACTTGAAGCATCCGAACGCCATCGAGTAATACGAGTTCACCATTGTGAACTCGCCTAAGCTCATTCTTCCGCTCAATATTTCCATCCCGGAGATCACGAGCAGTGCCCCCCGAAACACAGACGAGATCAGGCCGTCGCTTGATGTGGCCAGATTCGAGACCCTACTTGCTTTCATGTAAATCGGGTAGTACCCCTCGAATACCCCTTTGAGCGTCCGAGCGCTCTGGTTATATGCGCCATCGCACTTAATGTCAAACAACTGCGACAGCTCGCCGCTCACGGACGCGAAAAGCTTACTCAAACCCTCCTTGTTCGCAAGCGAACTGTTGTACAACGGCTTTTTCAACGCCCTGAATAAAATAAAGTACGCAACAAGCGAACATGCACTTAACACCAGGAACACCGGATTAATCGAAAACAGGATGATGCATATCAACACAACCAGAACGATGTTAAGCCCGATCGTCAGGAAGTTGTTCACGACAAACGATGACACCGCATTCGAATCCGCATACACCCTCTGCGTTGTATAGGATGGATCCGCCTGCTCCCCCTTTTCCAGGGGCCCCCGTTCAAACGACTCACACGTGGTCCCCATCAGTCTCGTCGTCATCTCCAAGATGACGCGCGATACGTTCACACCCATCGCATACGACATGAAGGAGGCCGATATCCCTATGCCCGCAACAAAGGCCGCAAACCACACGACGCGAGATGGAT
This sequence comes from uncultured Collinsella sp., assembly GCA_900547835.1. Lineage (GTDB taxonomy): Bacteria > Actinomycetota > Coriobacteriia > Coriobacteriales > Coriobacteriaceae > Collinsella. Next base: position 1,313 of record URIJ01000011.1, on the reverse strand, counting down.
CCCTATTCGTCACGAGAAAGTCTACAAACCCACCGTTTAAGGCGGGCATGACGCACGAGAGAGCAAAATTCACCAGCATGAGAATCACGAAAAGCCGTGACCCTTTACACCGAAACAACTCGTGAACCGTCTTCTTAAACATGCCAGCTCCCATCAAGCGGCCTTTTATCCAAAACTGAATTTGCTCGCCGCTTAATCGCTCCCATATATCCCTTGTTGTTAATCCTTGCTCAAGACATTATCTCGGGTTGCGGTGCCCAGGATTCCATTTCACCTTTATATACATACGAATAAGCCCCCTATTTGCATAGGCAAGCGCGGCGATTATAACAGCAGCCACCATCAGACCGAGAATAGCCCTTTTGTCCGGAAAAAGGGACGAGAGAAAAAGGCATATTGCGGAGAAAACTATAGACGCCCCCACCACTCGGTTTGCGCCTAGAGACTCGGCCGTCCGCTTTGCCTCCTCTAAACGCTCTCCCGATAGCAATGACATTCCGGCAAGCAATCCCGTGAGCTTGCCTCGATATATCATTATTCCGAACAACAGCAGCAGGCATGACCCCACCATTGAAACCACAACGTCCGACATCGCCATCACTCCAGTCCACTCCTTCAATACCAGCCCTATCGACAAACATCAAAACTTTTTTTAACGTAATATTGTATATCGATATAAATATATTCTTTTATATATCGTTTCGATTTGTGATATTTTATCGAACGAGTTGCTATTCGAGGAAGATAGGCCACAACCAAAGGAGATCAATGGAATCCGTGAATGTTCGGAGCGCGCAAATCTCATCATTGCCTGGAGTCATCCCTATCCCCCTCGACCCAAGCTACCTTCGCAGTGAACCAAATAACCGCCTGAGCGTCCTAAGCTCAGATGGGAAACAAATCTATACGATCCTCAACAGGGTCGCTAAAGAGATTCTTGACTTATGCGACGGCACCTGCGATTTGCCCAAAATTCTCCGTCTGTTCCAAGAAAAATACCCAGATCAACCGCGCGAGACGCTAGCGCATGACCTGGCCCAAACCCTGCATAGCCTGACCGTAAACTGTCTTATCGTTTGGAAGAAAGAAGGGAGATATATGAACGACCCTTTCGGCTCCGATTACCTAACATCGGTGAATCCCGACGAGCTGCTTATTCTCGCGGACGCGAGCAGGTTTGCTGAAATCGAAGAGGCGGCTGCAAAATCCCTCTCTGCAAAACAGTCCAAAAATGGCAATAGGATCTATTTCTCTGAGTTGGGGGTGCGGACAGAAAGTTGGACCGTGAAGCGGTCCGGACTGGAGGTTCGCAT
>URIJ01000010.1 GCA_900547835.1 uncultured Collinsella sp. | reverse complement strand
TTTTGGCGGTAAGCTCGGCAGAAAGCGGCATTTCCTCGCGGATCTCCATGGGGATTGGCAACTTGCGTTTGAATTCCATGGCCATAGGGGCCTCCTCAATCTATAGAAAGAGCAATAAGCGTATTGTTGAGTGTTCGGCATTATCCGCTGTCGCACGCTAAAGTGCAAGTCCTTGTCACCCTGAAACCTTCCAAAAAGGGACAGGTTTATTTTGGTAGGTTTTATCTGGGGAAACGTCGGAGGATGTCGGGAGGGAGTGGTGCCGCGTGGGGCCCTAAGGCTGTTGTCGGTTCCCCGGGAAACACCCTGTGGGCAAAAAATGCCAAATATGAGTACTGTTGCTAACCTAGTAACATATCCGTCTAGCGAGATAATAGACAAAGTGATAAATATGCTCATTAACGTTGGCAGGCAGAAGCCTGCTAACGGGCGTTTTGATTAATTTGAAGGCGAATAGAGGCCGCAAAGAGGTCGTTTGAGGCGGTTTTGGCTGTTACTAAAAAGGTAACAGTACTCATATTTGCTCTTTTTTGCCCACGGGGTCTGGAAAACGCCGTCAATGAGGTCTCAGGGAAGGCGCTTCGAGGGCTGCAAAACAAAAACGGGGGCGCAGGTTGCCCTGCGCCCCCGTTCTCGGGCGTTATTCGTTCCCTGCGGCAGAATTTACGCCGCCTCGTCGAACTGCGAGTTGTACAGGTCGGCGTAGAAGCCACCCTGGGCGAGCAACTCGTCGTGTGTGCCCTTCTCGACGATGTCGCCGTCGCGGATCACCAAGATCACGTCGGCGTTGCGAATCGTGGACAGGCGATGTGCGATAACAAAGCTGGTGCGGCCCTGCATCAGCGCATCCATGGCACGCTGAATAAGCTCCTCGGTACGAGTGTCAACGTTGGAGGTCGCCTCGTCCAAAATCAGCGCCGGACGGTCGGCCAAAATGGCACGGGCGATGGTCACGAGCTGGCGCTGACCCTGCGACAGGTTGGTGCCCTCCTCGTTGATCATAAAGTCGTAACCGCCGGCGAGCGTATGAATAAAGTGGTCGCAGCGTGCGGCGCGTGCGGCGGCCTCGACTTCGGCATCGCTCGCATCGGGGCGTCCGTAGCGGATGTTTTCGCGGATGGTGCCGTTAAACAGCCAAGTATCCTGCAACACCATGGCAAACTCGCCGCGAAGTGCCGCGCGGTCCCAATCGCGCACGTCGACGCCCTCGACGCGCAGCGAACCGCCGTCCACGTCGTAAAAGCGCTGAAGCAGCTTAATGAGCGTGGTCTTGCCGGCGCCGGTGGGGCCGACGATGGCGATGGTCTGGCCGGGCTGCGCCTCGCAGCTAAAGTCGTGGATGATGGTCTTGTCGGGCGTGTAGCCAAACTTGACATGGTCAAACACCACGTGGCCGGGGCGCTTCTCGGGAATCTGCGCGTCGGCCTTCTGCTCCTCCTCGGGCGCGGCCAAGAACTCAAAGACGCGCTCGGTGGCAGCGGCCATCGACTGCATCGTGTTGCTCACGTTGCCCAGCTGCTGCACGGGTTGCGTAAAGTTTCGAACGTACTGGATAAAGCTCTGGATGTCGCCGGGCGTGGCATTGCCGGTCAGCGCGAGCTGCGCGCCCACCACGACGACGCCCACGTAGCCCATGTTGCCCACCAGGCTCATAAGCGGCATCATCAGGCCCGACAGGAACTGCGAGCGCCAGCCACTAATAAAGAGACGGTCGTTTTGACGGTCGAACTCTTCGATCGAGGCCTCGGCGCGGTCGAACACCTGAATGACGTTCTGGCCGGCAAAGTCCTCCTCGATAATGCCGTTGACGGCGCCCAGAACCTGCTGTTGCTCGCGGAAGTACGGTTGCGAGAAGTGAATCATCACGGTCAGGATAATCGCGGCGGCCGGCAGCGTGAGCACGGTGACGCCGGTAAGCGGCAGGCTGATCGAAAGCATCATGACGAGCACGCCGATAATCTGCGTCACCGACGTGATGAGCTGTGTCACGCTCTGGTTGAGCGACTGACCCAGCGTATCGACGTCGTTGGTGATGCGGCTGAGTACGTCTCCCTTGCTGTGGCCGTTGAAGTAACTCATCGGCACGACGGCAATCTTGGCGGCGATTTCCTTGCGCATGCGGTAGCAGATCTTTTGCGTGACGCCGGTCATGAGCCAGCCCTGGACCAGGCTGCAGACAGAGCTCGCCAGATACAGGCAGAGCAAAAAGCCGAGCGTCTTGGCGATCCAGTCAAAGTCAACGTCGCCGGTGCCGTTGACCTTGGCGACCAGGCCTTCGAACAGCTTGGTCGTAACCTGGCCGAGCACCTTGGGTCCCACAATGTTAAAGATGACCGAGCACACGGCAAAGGCGACGGCGGCAAACACGGCAATCTTGTGCTGGCCGATATAGCCGAGCAGCTGCCTCATGGTGCCCTTAAAGTCCTTGGCCTTTTCGCCGCGACGCATGCCGCCCATGCGGCCCATGGGACCACGCTGGCGGGTGGGCTTGGGAATCTGAGTCTTGGTCTCGTCTGCCATTAGCGCTCGCCTCCTTCCATGACGGCTGCAATTTCTTCTTGGGTAAGCCCCAGCTCCTCGGCGGAAAGCTGCGACTGTGCGATCTCCAGGTACGCCGGGCAGCTGCGCAGCAGCTCCTCGTGCGTGCCGGTGCCCACTACGTGGCCGTCGTCGAGCACGATGATCTGGTCGGCGTGCATGATGGTCGCGATGCGCTGGGCCACGACCACGAGCGCGGCGTCGGTAACGTTTTTGGCCAGCTCCTCGCGTAGGCGCGCGTCGGTCTTGTAGTCGAGGGCACTAAACGAGTCATCGAACACCACGACCTCGGGCTTTTTGGCCAACGCGCGGGCGATGGCCAGACGCTGGCGCTGACCACCCGAAACATTGGAGCCGCCCTGGCTGATGGGGGAGTCGTAGCCGCCCTCGCGCTCGGCGATAAAGTCCTCGGCCTGGGCGATGCGTGCCGCCCGGTGCATGTCCTCGTCGCTCACCATGTCGCCGGCAAACTTAAGGTTGCTCTCGACGGTACCCGAGAACAGGCGCCCCTGCTGCGGGATGTAACCAATACGGCGGCGCAGTTCGGAAAGGGCCATGTCGCGCACGTCGATGCCGTCGAGCGAAATGCTGCCGCCCGTGACGTCGTACAGGCGCGGAATCAACTGCACGAGCGTGGACTTGCCCGAGCCCGTGGAGCCAATAATGCCGAGCATCTGACCGGCATGCGTGGTGAAGTTCACGCCGCTGATGACGTCGGCGCGGGCATCGGGATACTGGAAGCTCACGTCGCGGAAGGTGAGCTCACCGCGCGGCGCGCTGGCAGCAGGCAATTTGGGTGAGACAGGGTCGTTGATGCTCGTGGGGCAGGTGATGACCTCTTCCACGCGCTCGGCTGCGACCTCGGCACGGGGCAGAATGACCGACACCATGGTGAGGATCATAAACGCCATGACGATCTGCATGGTGTAGGAGATAAACGCCATCATGTTGCCGACCTGCATCACGCCGTCGGACACGCCCTGCGCGCCAAACCAGACGATAAGCACGGTGATGCAGTTCATGACGAGCATCATGAGCGGCATCATAAAGCTCATGGCGCGGTTGGTGTAGAGCTGTGTGGTCATCAGGTCGAGCGAAGCCTTGTCAAAACGCTCGAGCTCATGCTCTTCGCGGTTGAACGAACGGATAGGCATAAGGCCGTCGAGCAGCTCGCGGGCGGTAAGGTTCACGCGGTCAACAAAGCTTTGCATCTTTTTGAACTTGGGCATGGTGAGGCCCATAAGCACGCCGACGACGGCCGAGACCGCGATGATGGCCACGGCGATGGTCCACTCTAGGCCGGTATGGTTGGCCAGGACGCGCATGACGGCGACGATGCCCATGACGGGGGCCATCAGACACATGCGGATAAACAGGGTTGCGGCCATCTGGATCTGCTGAATGTCGTTGGTGCAGCGGGTGATGAGCGAGGCCTGGCTAAACTTGCCCACCTCGGCCGGCGAGAAGTGCATAACCTTGTTGAAGGTCTCGCGGCGCAGGTCGCGGGCGATGGAGCAGGCGGTGCGCGAGGCCACGGCACCGGTCAGGATGGTGGCGACGAGCGAGATCAGGCACAGACCAAACATCGTGGTCGCCATGCGGCCCAGGTAGGCGTTCTGCACGTCGGCGGGGTCGATGCCCTGTGCCTTGTACTCGTCCTGCACGTAGCTCACGGCGCGCTGGGTGACGATGGAGCCCGACATGGAGCCCATTTTGTCCGCCATATCGTTGGCGCCCTCGACGAGCTTGCCCTGGTCGATTAGGCCGCCTTCAACGCCTAGACGCAGACCCTTCATGGTGATCTTACCGCCGTCGGCATCAATCTGCTTTTGCATGTTTTGCGCCGCTGCGGCCTTCTGCTGCATCTCGGCGAGCTGCTCGGGCGTCATCGCCGCCATCTGCTCGGGGGTGGGCATGGCCTGAGCGGCGCCGTCATCGCTTGCCTCGGTAGATGCGCCGGTCATGTCGCCCATGGAGTTGGCATCGATGCCCTGGTTGAACGAAAGGACGACAGTCTCGGGCAGGCTCATGATGTCGGCAATCTTGCCGCCGTCGGAGCGCTCCTCCTCAGTGCCCTTGTACGTTCGAATGCCGTTATTGTCCGCCTTGCTAAACACGGCCTCCACAGCCTTGGCGTCCTTGGTGCTCATAAAGAGCTCGAGGTCGTCGAGCGATTCGGCGCGAATGGTGTCGGGCACGGGCGAGGCGATGCCGCCTTGCTGCACGCCCACGTCGACGATGTCGCTCATGTAGGTGGGCAGTGCCAGATCGGCGTTGCAGCTGATTACGATAAGTACGATAGCAGCGAGCAGTGCCAGGACATGCTTTTTAAAGAGCTTGAGAATCCTCACTCGGCATCTCTCCTTTCTTGATTGCGGTCGATAATTTCGTTGGCACGTCTCAGAAGGCGCACCATCTCTTGGGTATCTGTTTCGCCAAGCTGCTCGAGGAAGCCCGCGGTGCGGTCCTCGAATTCCCGGCGTTTGATTTCGAGATCCTGGAATCCCTTGTCGGTCACTATGACGTGTACGCGACGACGGTCGGTCTTTGAGTGCTCACGCTCAACCCAGCCCTTGGCTTCGAGAGCGCGTAGGATATTGGCAATGCGGGCGTTCGAGACCCAGGCGCGATCAGCGAGTTCGCTCGGCGTGAGCGAACCGCCAGCGAGCATAAGGGCGCGCATGACAGCCATCTCGCCGCTGAGAGCTTTGTCCACAAAGCGCGAAACGCGCTGGTGAATGCCGCCAAACTCGGTAAGGAGCTGACTCCCAAGCTCATGGAAATCGGTATCTTCCACCGAAAACCCCTAACACTAGAAACTATTTTCGGTGAAAGATGATACCCCCATACGCGGGCCTCATACAGTGGGCAATATAAAGAGCGCATAAAGACTTAAAATCATTCAATTGCTGAAGCGTTTTAAAGAACTATCATGCACGCGGTTAGGCGAGGGGTTGTCACCACCATGACGACTGGGACTCATATAATCGCCACGTGCGATGCTCCAACTTCCCGCGAGGAGACACCTTATATAAAGGGGGATGGAGTCATGGCATTTGACTTCACGGGCAAGACCGCGATTGTCACGGGCGGCACTCAGGGCATTGGCCTCGAGATCGCCAAGGGCATCGTCGCGGGCGGCGGACATGTCGCGCTCATCGCAAGGAACGCTGCTAAGGGCGAGGCCGCGGTGGCCGAGCTTGGCGAGGGCAACAAGTTCTATCAGCTCGATGTCGCCGATGCACCCAAGGCGCGCGAGACTGTCGAGCAGATTTTTACGGACCTGCCGCAAACCAACATCCTGATTAACTGCGCTGGCGTCATCAGCACCAAGAAGTTCGACGAGATCGATGACACTGAGTGGCGCCGTACCATCGACATCAACCTCAACGGCACCTTTACCATGATGAACGCCGTGTACCCGCACTTTAAGGCGGCCCATGCCGGCACTATCGTCAACGTGAGCTCTGTTGCTGGCAAGATCGGCGGCGGCCTGCTCGGCACCGCGGCTTACGCGAGCTCCAAGGCCGGTGTTAACGGTCTAACCAAGGCAGTCGCCAAGGAAGGCGGCAAGTTTGGCGTTCGCTGCAACGCTGTATGCCCGTCGCTCACGCTTACCGATATGACCTCGATCCTCTCTGACGAGAACTCTCAGCGCATCATCAACGGTATTCCTCTGGGCCGCGCCGCCCAGGCCAGCGAACCTGCGCAGATGGTGCTCTTCTTTGCCTCCGACCTCGCCAGCTTCGTTAACGGCGAGATCGGTGACTGCGACGGCGGCATCGTCCTGGACGGGTAATACCTCGCGACGATTATTCGGCGACGGCTCCTGCGACTCGGGACCGTCGCCTTCTTTCTGACATAGGCGCGTGCGGCTACGATTCGCATGCATCCAAAGGAGATATATATGAGTGAATCGACTGCGGTGGAGGCGCCGGCGGCAAAGGAGCCGTTCTTTAAGATGTCCTCCATCCCGGGTGCCAATATTTTGGTGCCGCTTTTGTTGGGCTGCCTGCTCAACACGCTGTTCCCTGACCTGTTCAAAACGCTCGGCAGCTTTACGCTTGGCATGACCCAGCAGGGTGCAGGCCCGCTCGTGGGCGCTTTTTTGCTTATCGTCGGTACGACGATTTCGTTTAAGAGTGCTCCTGCCGCCGCTGCCCGCGGTGCCATCATCATCGCCGTCAAGCAGATCGTGGTCGTTGCCGTGTCGCTGCTCATCCTTTATGTGTTCAACGACAACCTGTTTGGCATCTCTGCCATGGTGATGCTGGCGGCTTGCACGGGTGCCAACAACGCTATGTACGCTGGACTGATGGGCACCATGGGCAACGAAGCCGAGCGTGGCGCCGTCGCCATCACCACGCTGGTTGTCGGCCCTCCGGTCACGATGATTGTCCTTGGCGCTGCCGGCCAGGCTCCGATCGGCTGGTCGCTCGTGGGCGCCATCCTGCCGATCGTCGTCGGCATTATTCTGGGCAACCTCTTCCCCAGCTTTAAGAAGATGATGGCACCGGCACTTTCCGCCATCATCGTGCTCGTCTTCTTTGCCATGGGCTCGACCATGACTTTTGGTCAGCTTATCAACGGCGGTCTTCCCGGCATCCTGCTCGGCGTGATCTGCTCGGTGGTCTTTGCAATTCCCGTCATCGCGGTCGATAAGCTCACGGGCGGTACGGGTGTCGCAGGTGCGGCCATTTCAAGCTGCGCCGGAGCCAATGTGGCCACGCCTGCTGCCATGGCAAGCGTCAATGGGGCCATGTACGGTGGCGCCGTGCTCGCGACGGCTACGGCACAGGTTGCTGCCTGCGCAATCGTGACGGCTATTTTGACCCCGCTGGTCACCAGCTGGTGCTACAAGCATTTTGAGGGCCAGGGCAACGGCGATAGCAAGGCAACGACCGACAAGGCCGCCGCAGCCGCCTAATGCCAAGCGGCAATCAAAGCTAAAAACTAGCTACGCCACAGGGCGGCCACGGGGGATCCCGTGGCCGCCCTGCAGTTTCTGTAGGGTCTCTGGGACACTTTATCCTGCTAAAGCTGGCATAACAGCTAGAGCGAAGGTCGTACAAAGGCAAGGAAAAATACCAAACAAATCGGTGAACGGTAGTTGTTCGCGCTCGCATTTCCTGCGGATTTGTTAAAAACGCCCTAATGGTATAAAAAAAGAAACATATAACAGCCCTGATGAAGGGGGTAGCTATGTTATCCTTCTCAAACGGGTGAAATCTTGGGTTTTGGGTTGCAGTTCCAAGGTGGACAAACGTTTTTCCCTGTACCAACGTGTGGTGAAGAACGGAAGAAGCCGGTAGTGCAAGCCGATAATTCAAGAATTCAATAAGCAGCGGTGTGAGAGAGCGCCGCATTACACGTAACTAGGAGCGTGGTTACACAATGCAGGAGGCATGGGAAGGCTTCAAGGAAGGCATCTGGACGGGAGAGGTTGACGTCCGAGACTTCATCCAGAAGAACTACACCCCCTACGAGGGCGACGAGTCGTTCCTCGCCGGCCCGACCGAGCGTACCAAGGAGCTGTGGGGCGAGGTTCTCGACCTGCTGCTCAAGGAGCGCGAGCAGGGCGGCGTCCTCGATATGGACACCAAGACCGTCACGGGTATCGTGAGCCACCCCGCTGGCTACATCGATAACGCCCACCGCGAGAAGGAGACCATCGTCGGCCTCCAGACCGACAAGCCGCTCAAGCGCGCGCTGCACGTCAACGGCGGTATCCGCATCGCTTGCCAGGCTGCCAGCCAGCACGGCTATAAGGTCGACGAGAACGTTGTCGAGCGCTACACCTTCGAGCGCAAGACCCACAACGCTGGCGTCTTCGATGTCTACACCCCCGAGATGCGTGCTTGCCGCTCGGCTCACATCATCACCGGTCTGCCCGATGGCTATGGCCGCGGCCGCATCATCGGCGACTACCGTCGTGTTGCCCTGTACGGCGTCGACTACCTGATCAAGGACAAGGAGGCCCAGAAGGCTTCCACCCCGACGGTCATGACCGCCGACAACATCCGCGATCGCGAGGAGCTGCAGGAGCAGATCCGCGCCCTCGGCGAGCTCAAGATGATGGCCGAGACCTATGGTTTCGACATTTCCAACCCTGCTACCAACACGCAGGAGGCCATCCAGTGGATGTACTTCGCCTACCTCGCTGCCGTCAAGGAGCAGAACGGCGCCGCTATGTCCATCGGCCGTACCTCTACGTTCATCGACATCTACGCTGAGCGCGACCTTGCCAACGGTACCTTCACCGAGGAGCAGATCCAGGAGTTCGTGGATCACTTCATCATGAAGCTCCGCATGGTCAAGTTTGCCCGTACCCCCGAGTACCAGGCCCTGTTTACCGGCGATCCGCAGTGGGTCACCGAGTCCATCGGCGGCATGGGTGTTGACGGCCGTACGCTCGTTACCAAGATGAGCTACCGCTACCTGCACACGCTCGAGAACATGGGCACCAGCCCCGAGCCCAACATGACCGTTCTGTGGTCGACCCGTCTGCCCGAGAACTTCAAGAAGTTCTGCGCCAAGACTTCTGTCGCCAGCTCCTCGATCCAGTACGAGAACGACGACCTCATGCGCGTTTACCACGGCGACGACTACGGCATCGCCTGCTGCGTGTCCTCCATGCGCATTGGCAAGGAGATGCAGTTCTTCGGCGCTCGCGCCAACCTGGCTAAGTGCCTGCTGTATGCACTCAACGGCGGTGTTGACGAGGTCTCCAAGAAGCAGGTCGGCCCCAAGTACCGCGCCGTCGAGGGCGATACGCTCGATTACGACGACGTTGTGGCCAAGTACAACGACATGATGAAGTGGCTCGCTGGCGTGTACGTCAACTCGCTGAACATCATTCACTACATGCACGACAAGTATTGCTACGAGCGCATCCAGATGGCTCTGCACGACAAGCACGTGCACCGCTGGTTCGCTACGGGCATCGCTGGCCTTTCCGTCGTGGCTGACTCCCTGTCCGCCATCAAGTACGCCAAGGTCCACCCCGTCCGTGACGAGAACGGCATCATCGTCGACTTCGAGACCGAGGGCGATTTCCCCAAGTACGGTAACGACGACGACCGCGTCGACCAGATCGCTCACGACGTTGTGCACCAGTTCATGGAGTACATCCGCATGAACGACACCTACCGCAACTCCGTGCCCACGACCTCGGTTCTGACCATTACTTCCAACGTCGTCTACGGTAAGAAGACCGGCTCCACGCCCGACGGCCGCAAGGCTGGCCAGCCGTTCGCCCCGGGTGCTAACCCCATGCACAAGCGCGATAGCCACGGCGCCATCGCTTCGCTGTCTTCGGTTTCCAAGCTCCCGTTCCGCGATGCTCAGGACGGCATCTCCAACACCTTCTCCATCATCCCGGGTGCGCTCGGCAAGGAGGACCAGGTGTTCTTTGGCGATATCGACCTTGATCAGCTGGGCGAGTAACTATTGTTAGTGCTATACTAACAATAACGATTACTGATTAGCGCGCCGGTTTCGGCCGGCGCCTATCGATCGAAGGAGACACATTATGAAGGTTTCTGAAGTTTCCGAGACTCAGGCCGATAACCTGGTCCACATGCTCGACGCTTACGCCGAGAAGGGTGGCCATCACCTGAACATCAACGTCTTCAACCGTGAGACGTTGCTCGATGCTCAGGCTCACCCCGAGAAGTACCCGCAGCTGACCATCCGCGTTTCCGGCTATGCCGTGAACTTCCACACGCTCACCAAGGAGCAGCAGGACGAGGTCATTTCGCGCACCTTCCACGACAAGTTCTAAAGGGGTTTAACTCCCGCAGGATCGCCGGGCCGCTTTGGGTTACTTTCCAAAACGTCCTCGGACATGCAAAGGGCTCCGCTGCGCGCTTCGCGCGGCGGAGCCCTTTGCGTCCTGCGGAAATGTTTTGGAAAGTAACCCAAAGCGGCCCGGCGGGGGTCCTGTGTAGTCACCCTTTAGGCGGAACTCTCCTAATTATTTGGATGAGTCGTTTACTTACTTGTGCTGTTACCGTCTTCCCGCTGTTGTTGGGGTATGCTTTGTTCGTATGTAAACGTTTGACATGTTGATGGGGGAGGGTGCTATGGCTCGCGAGGGCGCTCGTTCTAAGGATTCTGCTAAGCCTGGCATCAAGGAAGTTGCGGCGGTGGCGGGGGTTTCGCCTACTACGGTATCTCGCGTGCTTAATAATCGCGGCTATATTAGCCAAGAGACCCGCGATAAGGTCCATGCCGCGATGGAGCGCATCAACTATACGCCCAACGATATCGCCCGTGCCATGCTCAACGGTCGCCTGAATCTTATCGGTATGATCGTTCCCTTTGTGAGCAGCCCGTTCCATGCTCAGGTTGTGCAGGCGGTCGAGCGCACGTTAGCGGAAAACGGCTTTAAGATGTTGCTGTGCAACAGCGCCAATCGACCTGATCTTGAGCGTTCCTATATCGACATGCTCCGCCGCAATATGGTCGACGGCGTCATCGTCAACTCCCTCAATATCGGTGCCGAGGCATATGCCGAGATGGGCTTGAGCCTGGTTGGCATCGACTGCGATCTTGGCGAGGGCTCTGTCCAGATTGCAAGTGACAGCTATGGCATTGGCGAGCTCGCCACGCGCCGTCTGATTGATGACGGCTGCAGGCGTATCCTGTGCCTGCGCAGCAATAGCCGCATGCGCATGCCTGCCAATAAGCGTACCGATGCCTACCTCGATGTTGTTGAGCAGGCCGGTTTGTCCGCGCTTGTCCGTGAGGTTGAGTTCGTTAAGCCCGACGACGAAAAGGGCGCGGTCGTTGCGAAGATCCTCGATGAGAACCCCGATATTGACGGCATCTTTGCGGGAGACGACACGATGGCGGCCATCTGTCTCAACGTTATGAAGCAGCGCGGCTTGAGCGCTCCGGATGATATTAAGGTCGTGGGCGCGGATGGTGCCCGCCGCACTATGACGTTTATGCCTGACTTAACAACCGTACGCCAAGATATCGATCGCATCGGAGAGCTCGCGGCGCAATCCATCATCGCTCTTGTTAACGGTGAAAAGCCCGAATCGAATATCAAGCTCCCCGTTGAACTCATTGAGGGCAAAACCGCGTAGTTCATCCCGTGCCAAAAGAATTCCTCAAACACCTCTGATGACCGTTCGCCGGCATATGTCAACCGTTTGCCGACGACTGGAACTGCGAAAAAACGTATTGATGTGAAAACGTTTGACATATGAAAACGATTGACATATCTTGCAGTTGTACCGAGTTAGTATCTCGTGAGAAAGGAAGTCTCGGATGCACAAGGTGTATTACCAGCCTGAGGGAATTTGGGTAGGCGACATCATGCCGTACGGCGAGGACGGCACGTTCTATCTCTATCATCAGCGTGACACGCGTAACCCCGGACCTTTCGGAGAGCCGTTTGGCTGGGCACTCGCGACGACCAAGGATTTCGTCAACTACAAGGACTTTGGCGAGAGCCTTGAGCGTGGCGGCGACGAGGAAGTCGACCAGTATGTTTATGCCGGCACGGTGTTTAAGGTGGGCGACAAGTACCATGCGCTCTACACTGGTTGCAATCGCGATAAGGTCCGCGCACGCTTGATGAAGCAGGTTCTTCTTCACGCAACGAGTGACGACGCCGTCAAGTGGGAGAAGAACATCGCCGAGACGCTGCTTCCGCCCCAGGAGGGTTACGATGACCGCAACTGGCGCGATCCCTTTGTGCTTTGGGATGAGGAGAACGAAGAGTACATGCTCATCCTCGGCACGCGTGTGGGCGAGGACAAGCGTCTGATGACCGGTCGTCTGGTCAAGTTCACCTCCAAGGACCTGGATACCTGGGAGTTCCAGGGCGACTGGTGGAATCCGGGCCTGTACACCATGTTCGAGATGCCTGATCTCTTTAAGATGGGCGACTGGTGGTATCTGGTGTTCTCCGAGTACAGTGATGGCAACAAGACCCGTTACCGCATGTCTCGCTCTATCAACGGTCCTTGGATCACTCCTGCGGACGATTCCTTCGATGGCCGCGCGTACTATGCCGCACGTACCGCATTTGACGGCGAGCGCCGCGTTCTCTTTGGTTGGGTTCCTACGCGCGACGAGGGCGGCGACCCCAGCTCTTACCTGTGGGGTGGCACCTTTATGCCTCTCGAGATCGTTCAGCGTGCCGACGGAACGCTCGGCACCAAGCTCCCCGACAGCATGCTTGGCGCCTTTGGCGAGGCTAAGGCAGTCGAGGCCTTTGAACTTTCCTGCGAGTCGGGCAAGGTCGAGCAGGTGCTCGCCGCGGATGCCGGCTCCACCTATATGCTTGACGCCGACATCGAGCTCGCCGGTAACGCTGCCGGCTTCTCGGTCAAGTTCGCTGAGGACGCCGAGACCGGTCTTGCCTATGAGTTCCGCGCCAACCTGCGCGAGGGCAAGCTCGAGTTCACGCCGGCTCCCCAGTACCCGTGGTTCCAGGTCAACAACATGGGCCTCGAGCGTCCGTTGTTCTTTAAGGGCGAGGGCACTCACCATGTGCGTCTGGTCGTCGACGACGACATCGCGACCATCTTTGTCGATGATGTTGCGCTCAACGCTCGCTTCTGCAACAAGCAGGGCCAGGGTGTGGCGCTTACCGTCACCGACGGTGCGCTCAAGTGCGCAAACGCAACGATCGCGTCTCTGTAGCGGCAACGAACCGTTTTATGATTTAGAAAAGGAATGGAGAGGAACATGGACTACAAGGCAGTGTCCCAGCAAGTCGTCGACAACGTCGGCGGACTGGAGAACATCGAGGGCGCCACGCATTGCGTGACCCGTCTGCGTCTGGTGCTCAAGGATACGAGCAAATACAACAAGGCCGAGCTCGAGAACATCGATGGCGTCAAGGGCGTGCTGTACAACAGCGGCCAGCTCATGATCATCTTCGGTACCGGTACCGTCAACAAGGTCTACGATGAGTTTATGGCTCTGACGGGCGTTAAGGAGATCAGCGCTTCCGAGGTCAAGGGCGCCGAGGCGGACAAGAAGGGCAAGTTCTTCTCGGTCCTCAAGGTATTCTCGGACATCTTTATTCCCATCATTCCCGCCTTCGTCGGCGCCGCTATCATCATCGGCCTTAAGTCGCTGATCGTTGCCAACGGCCTCTTTGGCATGGAGGGCAGCCTCGCCGATCACAGCGAGTTCCTCAAGAACCTCGCAAGCTTCTTTGCCATTATCGCCACCACCTTCGACTACCTGCCTGTCCTGGTTATGTACAGCGCGGTCAAGCGTTTTGGCGGTAACCCGATCCTGGGCATCCTCGTCGGTATCGTCATGGTTCACCCGAGCCTTATGAACCGCAACACGTTCGTTATGGACCCGACGGGTGCTGAGTACTGGAACTTTGGTCCGCTCTCCATTCCCATGGTTGCTTTCCAGGGTGGCGTGTTCCCTGCAATCCTGACTGCCTGGTTTATGGCCAAGGTCGAAAAGATTGCCCAGAAGTACATCCCCGAGGTCGTTTCGTTCGTCTTTGTCCCGACCGTTACCCTGATTCTTGCTAACGTCGCCCTGTTCACCGTGTTCGGCCCGCTCGGCAACCTGATCGGCGACGTCCTCGCCGGCGTAATCGATATCCTGTACAACAGGA
The DNA here is from genome assembly GCA_900547835.1 of uncultured Collinsella sp. Classification (GTDB taxonomy): domain Bacteria; phylum Actinomycetota; class Coriobacteriia; order Coriobacteriales; family Coriobacteriaceae; genus Collinsella. The sequence goes on along the minus strand of URIJ01000010.1, from coordinate 7,650 downwards.
TGGGCGTCTTTGGTGCCTTTGTCTTCGCCGCGTTCCTGCAGCCGCTTGTCGTTACCGGTACGCATCAGTTCATCCAGGGTATCGAGGCAAACCTTGTTGCCACGACTGGCTTCAACTACATCCAGGCCATCTGGTCGGTTTCCATCATCGCCCAGGGCGGCGGCGCCATCGGCATGTACCTCATTCACAAGAAGCATTCCAAAGAGCGCAACATCTGCATGTCGTCCTTTATCCCGACGCTGGTCGGAATCTCCGAGCCCGCTATCTTTGCTGCAAACATGCGCTACTCGATCATCCCGTTCATCTGCGCATGCATCGGTGCAGGCTGCGGCGGTGCCTTCGTCAAGCTCTTTGAGGTGCGCGCTATCGGTCAGGGTCTGACCGGCGTGCTTGGCCTGCTCATCGTCACGCCCGAGACCCTCGTGTGGTATGTGGCTGGCAATCTCATCGCCTTTATCGTGCCGATCGTCTTGATCTTTGCCTACAACAAGGCAAAGGGCGTGCCGACCACCGATGAAGAGGGCGCTGGCGCTGGCTTCGACGTTAGCTTCTAGTTGAGCCGTTCAGTGTAATCTGAGGATAAGTCCATTTGAGGAAGGGCGTTCGACTCGTGTGAGTCGAGCGTCCTTCCCCATAGACGAGAAAGTCAACGGCGATGTTTAATCAAAAAAATAAGGTGACACGCGCGGACTATGAGCAGTGGCGTGCCGGACAGGATGAGACGGCGGCTCGCATCGCATCCGACCCCGATAGACTTTTGTTCCATGTGGAGCCTGAGCTTGGCTGGCTCAACGACCCCAATGGTTTGGTTCAGATTGGTGATACGTATCACATCTATCATCAATACGATCCGTTCGATGCTGCGCATGGCGGTCCAGTGCTTTGGAACCATCTGACGACAAAGGATTTTGTGACGTACGAGAATCACGGCCCCGTGCTGTTCCCCGATTCCAATTTGGATTCGAGTGGAGCGTATTCTGGTTCTGCCTTTGTACGTGATGGCAAGATTCACTACTTCTATACCGGCAACGTCAAGCATTTTGACCGCGATGATTACGACTACGTGTTGACGGGCCGTGAGCAAAACCAAATTCATATGGTTGCCGAGAATCCCGACGAATTGGGCGAGAAGTGCATAGCTGTTGGACCGGTCGATTACCCCGACGATATCGGTACGCACGTGCGCGACCCCAAGATCCTTGAGCACGATGGTATCTACTACATGGTTCTGGGCGCTCGTACGAAAGACGACCGTGGCTGCGTGCTTGTCTATACTTCGCGCAATCTTGAGGACTGGAGCTATGCGACGCGTATTGAGCTGGGCGAGAAGTTTGGCTTTATGTGGGAGTGCCCCGATCTGTTTGAGCTCGATGGCGAGCTTATTCTCGTTTGCTGTCCGCAGGGTGTGCCTGCCGATGGTTGGCGTTACCGCAATCCGCATCAGTGCGTGTGGTTCCCCATTGAGGCCGATTGGGAGGCGCCGAGCTTTAAAATCGTCGGGCAGGGCATGCCCCCGATGGTCGATGCCGGTTTTGATTTCTATGCTCCGCAGTCCTTTGAGGACGCTGCAGGCCGGCGTTTGATGATCGGATGGTCGGGTTGCCCCGATGCGACGGCAAAAAGCCCGACGGTGGCACGCGGGTGGCAGTGCGCGTTGACGGTGCCGAGAAAACTGAGCATGCGCGATGGTAAGCTCTGCCAGCAGCCGGCGCACGAGATTGAGAGGATGCGCGGCGACTGCGTTCGCGCGACAGGCGGTGAAACCGTTGAGGAGCCGGGCCGCCTGTTTGATCTTGTGGTTTCCTGTGAGGGCGCCAAGATGGTCGAGCTCGAAATCCGCAAGGGTGTCTTTGTGCGCTATGCAGACGGGATGCTTACCCTCGACATGGGTGACGAAGGCTATGGGCGCGACCAAAGGTCGATTGAGCTCAGCGAGCTTCGCGACCTGCGCGTGCTTTCGGACACTACGATGGTCGAGATTTTTGCCAACGGCGGCGAGGCAGCACTTACGAGCCGTACCTATTCGCCGGCGGTTTCGGCGATGGGGTTGCATGCCGAGGGTGCGGCGTCGATGGATTTCTACCGCCTCGCGCATTAACCGTGCGTGGAGCACGATTGGACTTGCCGGGCGGAATGTGTCGCAGTTGCCGCAGCGAACTACCGTTTATCGTGTATAGCTACCGTTTGCGGAGTAAGTAACACATTGTTGCAAACCGTGTAGAATCCTAAATAAGCACGGAGTTTTCCAGGGAGACGCTGTCCTTTGTTGTGTGCAAGGGGCGGCGTCTCTTTGGCGCTTGGACGCCGTTGTGCAACAGTGCGGCGGCGCGTGCCATGTATTGAAAAGCCAATGTCGAGATGGGTCGTGATAATAATGGGCAAGTACGTAATCGTGGTTGAGTCTGGGTCGGATGTGACGCCGGAGCTCTGCGAGCGCTACGGCATCGTGCGCGTGCCCATGCATGTCACGATTGGTGACGAGACCGTCGAGGACGGCTCGATCGATCCGCTCGAGATTTATTCGCGCTGCAACGAGTTTGGCGTGATGCCCAAGACCAGCGGCTGCGCGCCTGCGGATTTTGCTCACGTGTATGACCGTATCCATGCCGAGCAGCCCGACGCGACTATTCTGCATCTCGCGTATTCCGAGGCCACGACCTGCTCGCATCAATCATCGAAGATCGCCGCCAAGGGTCGCGACTACGTGTTCTCTATGGACACGCGCTTTGTCTCGGTAGGCCAGTCGCTCGTTGTCGTCGAGACCGCCAAATACATCGAGGCTCACCCCGATGCCACCGTCGACGAGATCTTTGCATTTACGAACTCCGTCATGGACCGCGTACTGTTGGGCTTTGTTCCTACCGACCTTGCCTTCCTTAAGGCAGGTGGCCGCTTGTCCAACGTCGCGTTCCTAGGCACCCATCTGCTCAAGATTAAGCCCTGCATTGAGGTGACGGGCGGCAAGTTCGTGGCGACCAAGAAGTTCCGCGGCTCTATGCTCAAGTGCGCCCGCGCCTTTATTGACCACATGGTTGCGAAGGGCGAGATTGACTACTCGCACATTGGCCTGGCGTATTCGGTGGGCCTTTCCGAGGAGCTGCGCGATGACATGGAAGTCTATGCGCACGACCTGGGCTTTAAGGACGTTACCTGGACTCAGGTCGGCGGCGTCATCTCGAGCCATTGCGGCCCGACCGCCTTCGGCGCGGTGCTCACGCTCAAGGCGTAACGCCTGGCGTCTATCGATTTCTATTGCCTCGGCGGCGGGCGGGTTGCGACAACCTTCCCGCCGCTTTTGCATGGGGCCAAATAGGACAATCCAATTGACCGCTAAACCGTTTCGCCATCAAGCATATAGGCTAGAATGACTCTGGCATTTATGTAGCTAAAACCAATGAGAGGCAAGGTAGCGGGAATGGCTGAGATGACGCTCGAGGGTGTGGACGCTCGTCCCGAGGACTCTGCGTTTGCCCTGGGCCGCGTACATTCGATTGAGACGATGGGAACGGTCGATGGACCTGGCATCCGCTTTGTGGTGTTTGTTCAGGGCTGCCCCATGCGCTGTGCGTATTGCCACAACCCCGATACCTGGTCGGTTAACGGCGGTACCATGGTGACCGTCGAGCACCTGATGGACGAGTTCCAGAGCAACCATGAGTTTTACCGCAGCGGTGGTATTACGGTATCCGGCGGCGAGCCGCTCCTGCAGCCCGCGTTTTTAGCCGACCTGTTCCGCGCCATGCACAATAACCCCGATGGTCGCGTGCATACCTGCTTGGATAGCTGCGGCTATGCGTTCGATCCCGCGCATCCCGAGAAGTTCGATGCCGTACTCAACGAGACCGACATGGTGCTGCTTGACATTAAACACGCCGATCCCGTCGAGCATAAAAAGCTGACCGGTTGCGATCCCGCACGCATTCTGGCGTTTGGTGATGAGCTCGCGCGTCGCAAGATTAAGGTTGTTATTCGCCATGTGGTGGTGCCCGGCATTACCGATACGGTTGAGGAGTGCAAGGCACTCGGTCGTCTGATTGCCCCGTGGCATAACGTGGTGGGCCTGGAGATGCTGCCGTATCACACGATGGGCGTCGTCAAGTATGAGCAGCTGGGGATTCCCTATAAGCTCGAGGGCGTTCCCCAGATGGATACCGCGCGCATGCCCGAGCTACGCAACGCCGTCATGATGGGCATGAAAAAGCGCCGCGCGGAACTCAAAAACGCTATCGGCTAGCGAGCCATTTTCGCTCCCCAAGGGCACTCATTGGGGACAGACTTAAATGAGTACCACTGGGCACCAAGTTGATTGCCAAAGAGCCCCGTCAAGTTGCGGTGGAATAGTTCTTGTTTTTCGGCTTATGCCGCCCAAACAGGAACTATTCCACCGCAACTGCGTTTTGGGCGGAGATGCGCAACAGAATCGTGCCATTTGGATAAATACGCTTGTGGTTTCTTTAAAGACACCTTAAGCGTCGCTGAATATCTTTGGAAAGAAATGCCTGCTCGGTATTATGCTGCTCATATATGAACGGTAGCAGTCAGGAGACCACGTGCGAAACAACGCATCGCGGGACGAGTATGTGCCGCAGCATGGCAGCAGATATGGGACGAAGGGCACGCCTTCGCGTGGCCTCGCTGACGCTCGCATCCGCGTGACGAAGATTGCCGCTATTGGGATGCTAACGTTGGCGGTTATTATCCTCGGAATTACCGCCAAAACCTACGCGTCGGAGCGAATGGCACACTCAGATGCGTCAACGGTACAGACGCAAAACAAAAAGGTCTCTGAATCTAAAGCCACCGCAAGTCAAACCCTGTCGACAGCGAGCCTCAAGACGAGGCTTTCGAAGGCGGACTTTAACGATATTCCCTCAGGCGATACCGTGCAGACCTTCTCACTGGTTGATGACCAGATCCCCGCCCTGGAGGATGAGAGCTTCGCCGCGCTCCAAGATGCCCTGAGTCAGGCGCAGGAGCTGGGCGATGTGGGCGTAGTGTTCTACGACCTATCGAGCGGCAAGGGCGTGACGTATAACGCCGATGTCGAGGTTTACGGCGCGAGTAGCTACAAGGCACTCTATGCGTTGTACATCTGCGAGTCTCTGGTCGAGACAGGGCAAGTGTCGCTCGATGATTCCCTTGGCACCTATGGCGGCTACAACATGGGCTGGCAGACGGTGCGCGACCTGATCGAGGCCGCGGTCGTTAATTCGGACAACGATTCGTTTATCGCGTTGCGTGCGGCGTTTGACCGTGTCGGTTACGAGGATTGGATTGTCGGTCTTGGCGTCGATTACGATACCGCACTCGATCCGATGAGTGATTTTCCAACTTATTGCCCGCGCACCTCGGCCAAGTTGTGGCGCGAGATGAGCGAGTATCTGAGCCATGATGCCGAGACATCGCAATGGCTGTCGGGCCTTCTGGCCTCTACGGCCCGATCGTTTATCCGTGACGGTATTGCGGACGACCAAGCCTTGGTGCGCAACAAGACAGGCTGGATTAGCGAGGATGGTTGCTATTCGACATGCGATGCGGGCCTTATCGACATCGATGGCGACACCTACATTATGAGCATCATGACATCGATGCCGTGGAGCGACCGCTCGAGCGAGGTCACGGCTGCGATTGCAAAGGCTCTGTTTGATACGCGAGCTGCGCTGGCCTAGCGTGTTCGTTTGACGAGGTCAAACAAAATGCTGGTACCATACCGTGGTTGAGAATTTCGAATAGGTTTGGGGAATGGCATGGCTACCATCGCGATCATCGGTGCACTCGAAAAAGAGATCATGCAGATTAAGAAAGAGCTGGGCGACGTTTGTGAGGCACAGGAGGCTGGATTGACCGTTGTGAGCGGCGAGCTCGACGGTCTGTCGATTGTCGCCACAACGGCGGGTATGGGCACGGTGAATGCCGCCGCCGCAACACAGCATCTCATTAGTAAATATGCCCCGCAGGCCGTTGTGCTCTCGGGTATCGCGGGCGGTTTGAACCCCAAGCTCCATATCGACGACGTGGTCATCGGCAAACGCCTGCGCTATCTGGATACCGATACCGCGCTTATCGCCGAGTCTGCACCGGGGCTCGAGGAGTTTGGCTCGACGCCTGCGCTGGTCGATATTGCTGCCGATGTGCTTGCTGAGCGTGGGTTTGTTGATGCTTCGACAAATGCAGCAGCTTCGAACGAGGGCGCAAAGCAGTTCCTGGTCGGCACGATTGCCACGGGCAACCGTTTTGTGACGGGCGCCGCCATGCGCAACGACGCTATCGAGGCGACGCACGCCGATTGTGTCGGCATGGAGGGAGCGGCGATTGCCCATGTCGCAACTAAAAATGGTGTCGATTGCCTGGTGTTGCGCGCTATCAGCGATAATTGTGATGAGGCGTACGATGCGATTTGCGACCGCGAGTTCGACCTGTTCGAGTATGCTCGCACCGCGAGTGGCATTACGCTCGATATCGTTCGCCGTATCGCTGCTATCTATTAGCGCGCTCTTTTGTAAGAACCTACGACCAAGGAGTGTCCATGGCCGATTCCATTAACTACCAGCTTGCCAAGTTCGTTGCCAGCTATGGCAAGGTTTCGCAGATTCCCGAGTCCACCTGCCCCGAGGTGAGCTTCGTCGGCCGCTCCAACGTGGGCAAGTCGTCGATTATGAATAAGCTTTTTGGCCGCAAGAACCTCGTCAAGGTCTCGAGCACACCGGGCAAGACGAGCAACATCAACTTCTTCGAGGCCGACGACGTGCACTTCGTCGACCTGCCGGGCTATGGTTTCGCCCGTCGTTCCAAGGCCGAGCGTGACCGCTGGGCAGAACTTATCGGCGACTTCTTCGACTCGGAGCGCAGCTTTAACCTGGTCGTGTCGCTGGTGGATATTCGTCACGACCCGAGCAAACTCGACCATGACATGATCGACTACCTGCAGGGCAACGAGTTCAACTTTATCGTCTGCCTCACCAAGGCCGACAAGCTCAGCCGCACCCAGCAGGCCCGCCAGGCAGCAGCCATCAAAAAGCAGCTCAACGTCCCGGCTGAGAACGTAATCATCACAAGCTCCCAGACCGGCGTGGGCATCGACGAACTCAAGCGCCGCATCGCCGAGGCCTGCCTTTAGTCAGGCCGCGGCCCCTCAAAAGCTCTTATCAATATCACCTCAGTGATAGTTATTGGTAAACTATCACTGAAGTGATATTTTTGGAGGTCGATATGGAGCTTTGGCACGGGTCGGACGTTGTTGTTGATCATCCATCGTTGGATAAATGCAGACAATTCAATGACTATGGGCGCGGGTTTTATTGCACACCGCATGAGGAAATGGCAATGGAGTGGGCATGTCGAACCGAGTCTGATGGCATTGCCAATCGATATGAGCTTGATTTAGATGGCCTTTCGGTCTTGGATTTAGAGTCTGGGGAGTTTTCAATCCTCAATTGGCTTGCGATTTTGGCCGACAACCGGGAGTTTAATGTCTCGACGCCGCTGGCACGCGAAGGACTTCGGTATTTGCTGGACAACTGCCTGATTGATATTTCTCCTTATGACGTCATTCGAGGCTATCGCGCTGACGATTCCTACTTTTCGTTTGCAAGACAGTTCGTTAACGGCATGATTTCGCTCAGACAACTGCAGCGCATTATGTTTTTGGGG